>CADBNS010000027.1 GCA_902796065.1 Ruminococcus flavefaciens | reverse complement strand
TGCTTTTTTGTGATATAATTATTTATGAGGAATAGATTACAAGAGGTTTTAGCTTATTATTTTAGGCGATGTAGATAATATGCTTAAACTCAAACGAAAACATAATATTCTTGGAGGGATATTCTATGACCTATATGCTCAATAGCATTGAGGACGCAGTCGACAGGAAATTCCTTGTTCTGAAGTCTGTAAGTGGTCAGGTTTCTGCTGGAACCCTTATCCATGTTTTGGACGCTCGTCAGGAAGGTGGAAAGACTGTCATTTATTACCGCAATATGACTAATGGACTCGATAGCATGATCAGATTCGAGAATCCCGGAATGTTCTATAAGTGGGCAAGACCGGATAACTTCATTGCGCGTTACTATGACAGATTCAGCAAACGTGATATACAGCAATACATCAAGCTTTCAAACAGGACCTTCAAATCGTTCTGCTTACCTCTAATTATAGTTGCTGTCATACTTGTATGGGTAATAACATTGTTGTTAGTACCGAACATTATCCTGAAGGTAATTGTGGGCGTATGCCTGTCAGTGATGGTCGGTTTCGCAGTGTGGTCAATTTACAAGAACCACCATACAAAGGTAATGATGAGGCTTTACAGGAACGTCAGCGCGGATTGGGCCGGCGGCGGACTTGTCATCAGATAAATCAATACACAATAAGAGCTGCCGGATCATTCCGGCAGTTTTTTATATATGGGCAGAAGCAGATAAAAGAATAAGCGGGGCAGTAGGACTGTCCCGCTTTTTAGTATTGTTTAGAATCCCATATCCTTCATTTTCTTTTTGAAGTCGGAATTGACCTTTGCGATCTTTTTCTTTTCCTTAGCCTGTTTGAGGAGTTCTTCCATTGAAGCTCCATCGATTCCGTCATCTGGCTTGCCGGTTACAGGAGCCGTGCTATCGCCGATAAATGAGCTTACACGCTTTCTGTAAGCGCTGCTCTTACCGCCGGGAACCATATTGACTGACTGAACCTGTCTGCTTGCAGTCTGCTGGTAGTGGCTGGAGTAGCCGCCCTGATGATAGCCGTTATTCATTCCGTTAGGATTATAAGGCTGAGCATTCTGGTAAGCATTGTTAGGCATCTGCTGATTCATACCGCCCTGCTGAGGATAGCCGCCCTGCTGCGGGTAACCGCCCTGCTGAGGATAGCCGCCCTGCTGAGGATAACCACCATGCTGTGGGTAACCGCCCTGCTGAGGATAGCCGCCCTGCTGTGGGTAACCGCCCTGCTGGGGATAACCACCCTGCTGCGGATAACCACCCTGCTGAGGGTAACCGCCCTGCTGTGGGTAACCACCCTGCTGAGGATAGCCGCCCTGCTGTGGCTGACCGCCCTGAGGACCGTTCTGATAAGGAGTAAAGTAGCCACCGTTGTAACCGCCCTGTGGCTGCTGATTGTTCTGGTTCAGTGCAGCCGGATTCGGGAATCCGCTCACGCCGTTTTTCTGAGCCTCATTGGGATCTGAGTAGAGGAAGCTGGGCTCAGCTGACTGAGGATTGAGGAAGTCAGGAACATCGCCCTTTTTAGCGTCATCAGCAGGTGGCTCATAGAACGGATTGTCCTTATCCTCTTCAATATTAGTAACAAATTCTGCGGGAGCACCAAGAGTGATAGTAGAATCGCTCTTATCTGAAGAATCAAAGTCGAACTGAGAAGCCTGATTGAAAGCATCGAGACCTGAAAGACCGATAGATTCAATTGATTCAGCCTTAACAGTTTCTTTCTCTGAGATAACGACATCACAATCGTTGTTAGCTTTATTTATACGATAGAGGAGCTTAATGCAGTCGCTGCAAGGCTTTTTGATTGTATATTTACCATCAAAAGCAACAGTGATCATCTGCTTAGCATTGATCCTGTTCTCAACAAGCATAGACATGATAGCGTTATATTCAGAGCATACTGTTGAAACAGTGGTGTTGTTGATCTTAACACCGGTAATACCGGTAAAAAGCTGTTCATCATCAGTAGCGATGAGGCAGAGAGAGGAATCCTCACCTTTAACAGCGTCAGGGCGTTCGGCCTTGACAACATCGATCATAGCCTTGGCTGTAGTGTACAATGCGTTGATTTCCATATGTACCGACATCCTTTCTTAGTATATAATATAATAACCCCCTCTGCCGGGACCACAGACCGATCCGCGGCCCCGACAGCGCGGGAGTTGATTTTACATTTTATGCGTTCTTCTTGTAGAAGCAAAGCTGATTCTTGCCATTTGCCTTTGCATTGAACATAGCAGACTCAGCGCATCTGAACAGGTCATCTGAGCTTCTTGAGTCAGTCGGGAAATTAGCAGCACCGTAGCTTGCAGTGATGCTGAATACATCACCTCTTATGTTAACGGGCTCACCGAAGATACTCTGGAGTGATGACACGAAGTTGATAACATCATTCTGAGACATACCTGAGTGGAGAATGATACCAAACTCATCGCCGCCGATCTTACCAACGAAGTTATCTTCACCGCAGAGGTTTTCCAGCTTCTTAGCGTAAGTAACGAGGAGCTCATCACCGAGGCTGTGGCCGTAAGTATCGTTGATGTTCTTGAAGTTATCGAGGTCGATATAGATGATAGTGCAGTCGTCGCCGGAAGCAACGCGCTCTTCGAGGTTTTCCATGAAGGAATGTCTGTTAGGCATCTGAGTAAGACGATCGTAGTAAGCCAGGTAAGAGAGAACCTCGTCTTTCTCCTTGATTATGCGGTTATTCTCGATAGCCTGCTCGTAGCTCTTTGTGAGGTCCTCGTGCATCTTATCATTTCTGATAGTGAAGAAGTAGATGATAGCGAGGATAACGATAGCGAACAGAGCAACGAAAACGCCGGGGAGACCATTCTTACTGCCCTTGATGAGGATAGTGAAGATACCGATATAAAGAGCGTTTATGAGGTTAAGAGCTGTAGCAACAATGAAACCTTTCTTACGGTTAGTAAGGACCATGATTACAGTAAGCATAACCTGGAGCTGACCGATAACACCGTTGATGGAGTTGCTGCCTGATTTTGCCAGACCTGTGAGAGGGCCAACGATACCGGCAACGTTGATGTTGTTATTTTTACCAATTGCATTTACCTGGTCGATCAAAGCCAGAACAGTAGGATTTTCCTGAGCACTGAGGCTGCGCTGGATAGCCCAGAGAACGAGGAAGAGGATAGCACAAATGATCAATACCGGCATATTTTCCTTTTTCTTATTATTTTCCATAACAAATTACTCCCTAATTATAATTTTTTTTAATCTTCGTCTTCGTCATCATCTTCATTGTCTTGATAAACAATGTGTCTTGATTTTGCCATTGCCATTTTCAGTCTTTGTTTCTCAATGTTAGCAAGCTCTTCAGCCTTACGTGAAAGAGCGCGCTGTTTGTTACTTTCGACCGCCTGCTGAATTATGTCTATACTGTCCTCAACAGCGTCCTCATCGTAGACGCAGGAGATGGAAATATCGTCCTGAGTACCGTAATGAGCGCGTTTAGTGAGGTTTTTGAGTATTACAGGGTCGAAGCTGTCGAAATCTGCGAGACGGCTGGTGATTATGGTATGATAATCGAGGAAGTCGTACTCGCTGTTGAATGATGTGTAAAGTCCGTCAGTTGATACATACACAGCCATAGGATACTTATCATCGATGAAAAAGCTGCAGAACAAATCGATAGCGTTAGAGTTGCAGATTGAAGCGGTGATATTTGCCGGAGCTGATTCCTGATACATGATCGGCATATCGGTCTCACCGTCATCGAAAATGGTAACGAGAGAGCCGTCGCCTATTTGTATACCGAAAGTGAAGAGTTCGTTCATAACGGCAGCGATCAGGGTAGTACCGTAGAAAGTTTCCGTATGAAGTTCCTTGAACTGTTCGTCGGTGAATGGTGATTTCTCCTTATCTGTCACCGGATTCAAATCAAAGTGCTCCTGGATCTTATCGTTCCAGCGGGCGATGACCTGTTTTTCGATCCTTTTAATAATATCCTCATGATTAGCAAGCATAGCATCTTCAAAGCCGGGATCGCTGTAGAACTCTTCGATAGTTTCTATAGCAGACTCAACAGCACATCGTGAACCGACGTCACTTCTGAAGTGCTTTTTACTTCCGTGACCGTCAGCAACAACGGCGATGGAGTATCTGTCATAGGTCCTGTAAGCTGAGTAATCCTGGCAGGGAGTGCCGCTTGTTTCATGACTTGCACCTTTTACGGTGTGACAGAAACCATTATGCATATATTGCCCTCTTTTCGCTTGTCTTTATGGTCAGAACGTATCACCAGCCTGTATCGAAAGGAACAGGGGAAGAATCGTCCTGATTTACCAGCTCCTGGATCTGTTCGCCGAGGAGCTTCTGCTTAGCAGCATATACATCGGCTTCTGAGAGCTCGTGCTTTGTATCGTCAGACAGAGTCATACTCTTACTTCCTATCTGAGAAGAAGTAACAGCGATGATCTTGATCATCTGAGCAAGCTGACCGCCTGAGTAAGCGTGAACAACGGTATCCTTAGTGCCGGTGAATTCTGCGAGCATATCGTCGTTAGCTTCGTTGCCGATACCAAGAGCAGCTTTAAGGCCGAACTTGTACCAGCTGTTGTTCTTGAGCACCTTCAGACCCTCCTTGTAGTCATCAGAGGGATAACCGTCTGTCATAAGGAATATAACAGGGGCGAAGGAAAGGGAAGGTGAATTGAGGAAGCTGTTTCTTGACATTCTGACAGAGAGTTCTCTGAAAGCCTCGCCCATGCTTGTAACGCCGTCAGCTCTGAGTCTTGCCCATTCAAATTCCTCGATTGGGATAGGAGCTGAATACATCCATTTAACGTTAGTAGCGAAGGTAAGAACAGCGACCTTAACTTCTGTATCCGCCTCACCTACGCGGCGGATTTCGGGGATAAGCTCTTCCATAACGGTATTGAGCTCACCCATTTTAGTGCCCTTCATACTGCCTGATGTATCGATCAGGAAGAAAATGACAAGGCTTTTTCTTGAGACACCTGTTGCGCTCAGCGGATCGTCATCATCGAAATCAAGCAGACTATCCGGCTGTACGGAAACAGTCTGAACCTTTTCCGCCATAGTATCCTGCAGATTTGTCTCTGCACCTGCAGATGGCTGATCGTTCAAGATCTTCTGATCTGCCGTTTTGTCATTGCTCATAAATATAAAACACCCTTTCGTTTTTTCTGCGTCAGCCGGTATAACCGGCGATATTTGTAATTCAGATATTAGCCTTTACAGTACCGAATTCGATCTCCAGGCCATCCCAGATGGGGAAACCTTTTTCGGGTGGTATTTCATAAAAAACACCATCAGGCATTTTAGCGCGCCATGTTTTCTCTGAAGTATTCTTTATACCGAGCATACCGGCTTTCAGCTTATTCTCAACAAGCTCGCCTGCAGCTGTCTGGAAATCGTCTGATTCCGGGTCAACTTCACACGCATACAGTTTAGCTCCCAGATAGAGGGGAATGCGGTAATCCCTGTTGCTGAAAGCCAGCGTAGCGAATTGTGAGCCGCATTTCGGGCATTTGTATGTTGTTTCGCTGTCCTGCTCGAACATAGATGTGAAATTAGTTCTGCCGCATCTGCAAGAGATTATCTCAGAGCGGAGGCGGATGAACAGCTTCTGCCACTCATTTTCTATCATTCGCTTGTTAGGTTCTCTGATACCCACAGTGAATGATTTGGTGAAAGCCTCGCGGATATATTCCGGATAGATCCTCCAGAACTTGATAACGTTGTCGTGTATACCGCGGACGGGTCTGTTTGAAGCGTCAGCGGGATCATAAACGAACACAGCGTTCTGACCGTAGTGTTTGAGCTCGGAAGCCTCTGTCAGGCAAATATCCTTAACGACCTTCTGACCCTCCATAGGATCACCGCGGAAGAGGAGCTTGAAGAGGACAACAGCAAGGGAGTATTTATCGGTCTGCACATTTGGCTTAGCCACGCCGCGTACTACCTCCGGAGCCATATATCCCGGCTTACCGCCGATACCGAAGTTACTTCCGTCCGGAGCGATATTATCGCAGTCACAGACGAGGATCTCGCCGGTATTGACGTTAATGAAGAAGCCGCCGTCATTAAGGTCCTGATAGCTCTTTCCGGCTCTGTGGAGCTGACGGAAAGCGTTAACGATGTTGATCACAGCAGTGATCATAGAGAAGAGGCTTGTAAATCTGACAGGTTTTTTTACAGCACAGCCTGTAAGCGGATCTATTTCCAGCTTATAGGTATTGAGTATATCGACGAAGGAGTCGTAATCCGGCGGTCTGAGCTCCATGATGTAGCCGAATTCACCTGAGGGCTTTTCCTTGGTGAGATACTTTGGCCACAGGAACTTTTCACTGGGGGGACCATCATTAATATTATCTTGTATATTTTTGCGGAAGGCCTGGGGATTCTTGATCTTGTCAACATCGTACCATTTGAGAGCCCATTTCTGTCCATTGAACTCAACCAGGTAAACGATACCCTGACCACCGCTGCCGATAATGCTGATCACCTTGGCGCTGCCGCCATATTCCATCTCGACTTCCTGGCCGATTTTAAGTTCGATCATTGATTCTCACCCTTTCAGTATCTATTTGTCAGTTATTAAATGCAGTGCCTTTTGCAACTGTTTCGAATTTTATTCCGTTAGAGAGACAATACTTATGTACATAAGAGTTTTCATAGCAGCGGATGACAAGAGAAGGACAGTATGAGAATGCTTCTGCGTCGATGAACTTGATGCTTTCCGGGAGGAATAGTTTTCGCAGACTGTCACAGCCTGAAAATGCAGCTGCACCAATACTGCTGACGGAAGACGGAACATCGATTATCTCGAGACTGCGGCAGAATGAGAAGGTATTGTCTTCAATATCAAGAATGCCATCGGGTATCCTTACCATAGTGAGCTTAGCGCACTGGCTGAACGCACCCTGCTTGATGACCTTGATAGAAGGCGGGAACTCGATGCCTTTGAGGCGTTTGCATTCAGAGAAGGCGTATTCTCCGATAGCAGCCATAGTCGGCGGGAGCTGAATGGTTCTCATGAAACCGAAGCCGTCGAAGCAGAAACTGTCGATCTTGGTGTAACCGTCGGGGATAGCGACATTTCCCCTGAAACGGAACTTAGCAGCGTCGACCGGACGGAAAATGCGGGCGTTGATGTCAACCGCCGGAGCGCTCTTCTTTGCCTTTTCCTTTTTCTTTTCACCGCTGTCTGCAGCGGAAGCCTTATCTGGTTCCTTATGCTTGGGTGTATATTCCCAGCCAAGGATGTGAGTGAAGCACACGAGAACGAAATCCGCAGCACTTTCTGATAAGAAAAGTTCACTTGTCATATACTTTTCAGCTTTCATGACAGCGATCTGCTGATTTCCTTCCTTGATCATGTTTTTAAGAACGTTGGAATTGAGCATATTTCTGAGAAGTCTGCGTTCTTTTTCGTATTCAGGGATATAGTCATTCAGAAGAGATACAAATTTATTGGTATCCTTGATGATGTCCTTACCCTGCTGATCGATGATGTTTGTCAACTCACGTTTGATTGCCAATGTGTTCTCAAAGCCCTCGACGTTATGTGCGACCGGGGCTCCGCAGTGCGGACACACACTTGCATTCGGTGCTAATTCCGCATGACACTTTTCACAGCGCATAGATCAACTCTCCTGACTGAATAAAAAATTTGACCTGTACAGGTAATCTGCCCATAGAAAACCTGATTTTATTTACTCTTTAAGTATAACACTTTATCGCAAAAATGTCAAGAAAAATTCATTAATCAAATTAATTATATAATGCAAG
>CADBNS010000026.1 GCA_902796065.1 Ruminococcus flavefaciens | reverse complement strand
CGAAAGCATTCCTGCGTTTTCCTTCCTTGATATATTTCCTTTCTGACTTCGCCTTTCTGGCAAAGTTTAATTGGGGGAGCAATAGTAGAAGGACTTGACAGGTCGAAAGCGGCATTCATAGTCACATCGGAGTCGGATAAGATATGCAAGGCATTGCAGAAGGAGTTCAGCTGCGGCATGACAATATTTGACGCGAAGGGAGGCTATTCCGGCACAGACCGCAAGGTAGTGTATTTTGTGGTGAACAGGTTCCAGGTGATGAAGATGAGGGACATAGTGCGGAATATAGACCCATTGGCGTACATTACACTGAACGAGGTAGCCGATGTATTTTCGGCAAATCAGGACAAGGCGTGATACTGTACCCGGAGCTGATTTTGTAATATTTGAAAGACAGAGCGATAAGACTGAAAATTTTTTCAAAAAGGTGATTGACAAACGGGAATCTATGTGATATAATATCATCAAGATTCACTTTAAAGCGTTACAGCGTAAAGCTTTAAACCAAGAAAGGTATGGTAATATGAAAGAACTTTCAAAGCTCATGGACTACAGACCCGACATCAAGGTCATCGACGCAACACTCCGGGACGGAGGACTGGTAAATGATTTTCACTTCAGCGATGATTTCGTGAAGGCATTATACAATGCGAACCTGCGCTCAGGCGTTGATTACATGGAATTCGGCTATAAGGGCGACAAGGAAATGTTTGACGTAAACAAGTTCGGACCCTGCAAATTCTGTGATGATGACTATGTACGCTCTATAGTTGGTGAGAACAATACCGACCTTAAAATAGCAGTAATGGCAGACGTAGGACGCTGCAATTACAAGAACGACATACATGACAGAGCGGAATCGCCGGTAGACCTTATACGTGTAGCTACATATCTGCACCAGATACCCACCGCAGTTGACATGATAGAGGACGCAAAGAGCAAGGGATACGAGGTAAGCTGCAACATCATGGCAATATCCACAGCGCAGGAAAGCGACCTGAAAGTAGCGCTGGACATACTTGGCAAATCACCGGTAGACGTATTTTACATAGTAGACAGCTTTGGTTCGCTGTATCCTGAGCAGATAGCGCGTATCGCAGCGGTATACGGTGAGGCAGCAGAGAAATACGGCAAGAAGCTGGGAATGCACGCACACGATAACCAGAAGCTCGCATTTGCCAACACCATCGAGGCAGTAGGTGACGGAGTTGACTGGCTTGACGCAACATATGCCGGAATGGGACGCGGAGCAGGCAACTGTGCAATGGAGCTGCTGCTTGGATTCCTGAAGAATCCCAAGTACAACGTATATCCGGTGATACAGTTCATAGAGAAGTACATACCGGAGGTAAGGGAAGCCGGAGCGGTCTGGGGATATGACTTCCAGTATCTCATGACAGGACTGCTGAACCAGCATCCGAGAACAGCGATAGAGTTCACGAAGCAGGGCAGAAAGGACTACGCGGAGTTCTACAAGGAGATACTCACACAGGACTAAGATTGAATAACGAATAAAAGCCTGAGACGCTGCAAGGAAGCAGTATCTCAGGCTTTATTTTCGCTTGCCCCGCAGCTGTTGCCGCAGGGCGGATATAGGAGCCGTTATGCCGGGAGTTATCTGTACATATTACGTGCTGCATTGACGAGGGTATACAGCTCATTGACCTTTTCATCGCCGTTTTTGGTGAGCTCCTTGACAGTGCGGAGAACGCTGTCATAGGAGGAATCGCTTTTATAATCGGAGTTTTTGAGCAGCATAGCGAATTCGGTAACAGCGCTTGCCAGCTTCAAATCGTCGGAAGGGGTCTGGTCATATTTTTCCATACCGAAGAGCTGAGACAGATATTTGTCCTCATTGGTATCAATATCCTTGTAGGTAACGGAGAGCTTGCAGAGTTCAGTTCTGACGGGCTTATCTGTAGCCGGCTCGGAGTGTTCCTCAGCGAATTCGAGGGGAACGCCCTGGAAGGAGCTGTTATCATTCAGCTCCACCTCATAGAGTGCGGTAACGCTGTGACCTGCACCTATCTCGCCGGCGTCCTTGGTATTATCGTAGAAATCGCGGGCGTCCATAAGTCGGTTATCGTAGCCGATAAGGCGGTAGTTTGAGATCTGAGCCGGATTGAACTCAACCTGAACTTTAACGTCCTTAGCGATAGTGAAGAGAGTGCCGCTCATTTCCTGAACGAGGACTCTTCTTGCCTCGTCAACGGAGTCGATATAGCTGAAATTACCGTTGCCGTTATCCGCGAGAGCCTCCATGCGGGCGTCCTTGTAGTTACCGGTACCGAAGCCGAGAACGGAGAGGCAGATACCGTTATCGCGTTTCTGCTCGATAAGTTCAACGAGTTCATCTGAGGTAGACCTGCCGATATTCAGGTCGCCGTCGGTAGCGAGGATAACGCGGTTATTGCCGTCCTTGATGAAATACTTCTCAGCCAGCTCGTAAGCGGTTTCGATGCCGCCCTCGCCGTTGGTACCGCCGGAAGCGGTAATGGAGTAGAGCTGTTTAAGTATTTCGTCCTTATCAGAGCCCTTTGCACCCTTCAGCAGCGTCTTGCTGGAGCCTGCATAGGTCACGATAGAGATGCGGTCATTCTCAGTGAGTTTTTCCGCGAGCATAGAGAAAGCGCTCTGGACGAGAGGGAGTTTATCGTAGGAATTCATAGAGCCGGAGGAGTCGATAAGGAAGACGATGTTAGAAGGCGGGAGCTCTTCCTTTTCCATTCTTTTGCCCTGAATGCCGACCATAATGAGCTTATGAGCGCTGTTCCAGGGGCAGTCGCCGATCTCGACGTACTGACTGAAAGCGGAGTCGTCATCGGGGTCGGGGTAGTTGTAATCGAAGTAGTTGATGAACTCCTCCACGCGGACGGCGTCCTCGGGAACGGACATATTATCCTCGATAAGGCGGCGGACGTTGCTGTAGGAAGCGGTATCGACGTCAACGGAGAAGGTAGAGAGCGGAGTGACCTGCGGGTCATAGAACTTGCCTTCCTGATAGCCGGCGTACTCTTCGTTATAAGAGGGGGAATCCGGGATCCTGTAATCTCCGCCGAACTCAGAGTCATAATTTTCAGTGGAATCCATTACAGCGCTTTCGGCGTAGCTTACGGCATCGTTTTTGGAGTTATTTGAGTATTCCGGAGCATTTTCATTGCTGTTGGAGCCGCAGCCGGTAAAGGAAGCGGCGATGAAAGAGAAAGCGAGAGCAGCGGCTAATTTATTTGAGATCTGCTTATTCATAAGATCCCTCCTCAGAAAAAATAAGTCAAAGATTAAGAAAAAGAATCCTCCGCCGTTGAACCTTGCCGGGAGCGTCAGCGGGGTCATTCACAAAACCGCATCAGACAGCAGGCAAGGTCCCTCTGGAGGAGCAGTAAAGCCCAGCGCAGAGGGTGGAAGGCACGAAGAGTGCAAAGCAAGTTCCGGACGATTCCCCAAATTCTTTAATCATCGGGAGCTTAATAAAAACTTACCGTGCCTGAGCTTTTCTATGCTTTAATTATAGCGCTGGGAGGGGTGAAATGCAATAACAGAGATTTTTCAATAAAAAGACAATTTTATTTGTCATTTCTTAGTATTTTATGTCAAAATATTACAATCTCGTTACTCGGGAGCAGACAAACGGCGGAATAAAGCGCAGAAAAAGGCTAAACTACGCAGAAAACGAAAAATGCGGACGTTTTATGAACGTCCGCATAAGTAAGAACCTGTCCACATAGGGTGAATGTACGGATTTTCAGGCATAATTTTGCCGAAAAGACGTGCATGGATCCCTTGTGGGCAGGTTCTGATATCAGATCACTGATTATCGAAATTATTGTTAGGTCTTGGAAGGCCCTGATCCTGCATGATCTGAGAAGGGTTCTGCTTGAGAGCCGGAGAGCTTTTGAGGGAGTGCTGGAGCTTTTCTTTAGTGCGCTTGATGTCGAGGAGGTTCTTGTTGTACTGAGACTCAGTATCATTGAGCATCTTAGCCACAGACATAGCGGCAGTTTTCTGGAGATTAGCGGCAGCAGTCTGAGCCTTGGTTATCATATCCATAGCCTTCTTCTTAGCTTCCTGAACGACAGCCTCACGGGAAACGATCTGAGCCGCACGTTCCTCAGCCTTGCGTATGATACCCTCAGCATTGAGCTTAGCCTCATTGAGGATACGCTGGCAGTCGAACTCTATCTTCTTAGCCTCTTTGAGTTCATGAGGCATATTAAGTCTCACATCGTTGATAAGTTCACGGAGTCTTTCGCCGTCAACTACCTTCTTATGTGCAACGAACGGAACGGAAGGAGCCTTATCAAGGAGCTCGTCCATTTCCTCAAGGATCTCATCAATACTCATCTTTATTACCTCTCTTTTACAAGTCTTTGTTTAATATCATCAAGGATCATCTCCGGCACGAAGTGACTGATATCGCCGCCGAAGTAAGCGATCTGTTTAACGACGCTTGAGCTGAGGTACATATTCTCAGCCGCAGTAGTAAGGAATACAGTTTCAGCGCCGGCATAGAGTTTTTTATTAGCGAGAGCCATCTGGAATTCATACTCAAAGTCGCTGACAGCTCTCAGACCTTTAACGATGGCGATAGCTCCCACATTGCGGACGTAGTCAGCGAGGAGCCCGTCGAGAATATCGATAACGACGTTATCGAGGTCACTGGTGACGGCTTCGATCATGAGCATACGCTCAGTAGCGGTAAAGCTGGGCTGAGCCTTGCCGGCGTTACGTGAAATAAGGACGATGACCTTATCGAACAGCTTGGAAGCGCGGGTGATAATGTCGAGGTGACCCAGTGTAACGGGGTCAAAGCTTCCCGGGCAAACGGCGATCCTTCTCATTCATCCGACACCTCCTCATCGGGCATATCGAAGATAGCGACATTGATCTTACCATAGTGGTAAATTTTTCTGAGAGACATACCCTCCGGAGCGGAAGGCTCCTGAGCTTCCTTTTCGTACTCACAGATAATGCAGCCGCCCTTACTGAGCTTTTTAGCGCAGAGCGGGAGGATATTAGCGATATGGTCGTGACGGTAAGGGGGATCGAGGAGGATAATATCGAAGGACTTGGCGGTCAGTTTGATATAGTCGTAGCTGTCGCGGTTGATGACCTCAGCGCGCCAGTCGAGCTTAGTATTGCGAAGGTTCTCATTAACGCAGCGGATAGAGCGAAGTGAGCTGTCCACGAAGACTGCTCTTTCCGCGCCTCTGCTGAGTGCTTCGATGCCGAGCTGTCCGCTTCCGGCGAAGAGATCGAGGACATAAGCGCCCTCCAGCCGGAACTGGATAGCGGAGAATATACCTTCCTTGACCTTATCCCCGGTAGGTCTGACGTCCAGACCTTCGGGGGCGACAAGTTTTCTTCCTCTTGCGATACCAGTAATAACTCTCAATTTAAAAAGCTCCGCAGCCGGAGTCTGCGCAGGCAGACTTGCTGTTCCGCATTTACGGCATACGGTAGCCGAAATTATACACAGATTATTATAACCTATTCTATCGGGAATGTCTATATCTTTTTGAAAAAATAGGTAAAACAGCACAAATCAGGGTATATGATTTTATGAAGTTTTATTAAAAATTCAGAGCCATCACATATGCTGGATAACGTCCCAGAGCTCCCTGGCGGTATCGAGGCTGATACCGGCGGTAATAGCGAGCTCTTCCGGGGTAGCGCGGCGGAGCTTATCCTGAGTTTTATACTTAATAAGTATCTTGGCAGCTTTTTTCTCGCCGATGCCCTTGACGGAGAGGAGTTCGGAGCTGTAGGTTTTCTTTTTATGTCTGCTGTGCATGAAGCTGACGGAGAATCTGTGGACCTCGTCCTGAATACGTGTCACGAGGTTGAAAACTGATTTCACGTTATTTATCTGGATCTCCCGACCGCCGGTAGCGATAGCGCGGGTGCGGTGCTTATCGTCCTTTACCATGCCGAAAACGGGAATATCCAGCCCCAGTTCCTTCAGCAGGGGCACTACAGCATTAACGTGTCCCTTACCGCCGTCGAGGAGGATCAGGTCAGGGGTACGGCGGAAGAACTCATCGCCTTCCTGATCGACGATATGCATAAGTCTGCGCCGGAGCACCTCACGCATACTGCCGTAGTCGTTCTGTAGCTGCTGTTCCTTGATAGTGAAGCGTTTATAGGCTTTTTTCTGAGGTCTGCCGTCCTCAAAGACGACCATACCTGCGACCATGGATTCAGAGGAGAGGTTAGAAATATCGTAAGCCTCGATGTAGCGCGGAGGCTTAGGCAGACCGAGACTTGCGCCCAGCTGTTCGAGGGCGATGACTTCCTTGCCGGTGCGGTCATTTTTGATAGCGGCATACTCAGCGGAGTTATCCTTGGCGAGGCGGAGGAGATCGGCGAGTCTGCCTTTCTGGGGCTGGTGGAGCTTAACGCTGCGGCCGGCTTGTTTTTCGAGCATTTCGGATAGCAGCTCAGCCTCATCGGGGATATGGTCGATAACGATGGTATGTGGAATATCCTCCTTGCCGTGGTAGAACTGAGCCATAAAGAGGCTGAGAATATCCTCGCCGGATTCCGGCTTGCTGAACTGGAAGACGGTTTTGTCGAAGAGCCTGTTATCGCGGTACATCAGGACGGAGATATACACACCGTCGTAGAATTCAGCGATACCGATAACGTCAGCTGAGTCCACACCGGTATTTATCATTTTCTGTTTTTCTGAGGCTTTTTTCACTGCATTGATGCGGTCGCGGAGCATAGCGGCCTTCTCGAAGTTGAGCTCCTCAGCAGCGGCAAGCATTTCCTCCTCCATGCGTTCAACGGACTGAGCGCTGCCGGTGCGGATAAAATCCACAGCCTGAGCGACGGTCTGCCTGTATTCCTCCTTATCGGTCTTACCGCGGCAAACGCCCATACACAGCTTTATGTGGTAGTTGAGGCAGGGACGTTCCCGACCGAAGTCCTGGGGGAATCTGCGGCGGCAGGTAGGGAGCATAAAGACGCGGTTAGCCTCATCGACGGCTTCTCTTGTGATAGTGCCGCTGATATACGGACCCAGGTACTGACCGGGAGCCTTGGTATTCTTCTCATTGGTGATACGGGGGTAATCCTCATCGGAGATGCGGATATAGTGGTATCCCTTATCGTCCTTGAGGAGGATATTATATTTCGGCTTATGCTGCTTAATGAGGCTGCACTCCAGCAGGAGAGCCTCGAATTCGCTGTCGGTGACGATGAAGTCGTAGTCATAGACATTGGAGACCATAGCAGCGACTTTTGGTGTATGGTCGGGATTTTCGCGGAAGTAGCTGGTAACGCGGTTTTTGAGGTTTTTAGCTTTACCGATATAGATAATAGCGAGCTCCTTGTTTTTCATGATATACACACCGGGGGAGCTTGTGAGCTTGGAAGTTTTATCCCGGAGGTAAGGAAGTCTTGGATTCATAGCGCACCTCACGCAGAATTAATCGGTCATTGTCTGTTGAAGTAGTTGATACCGTCGTTCGGACGGAAATATGTACGGATATAGCCGTCAGTGGAGAGCACCACGAACTCATTGGTAGCCTCGATGTAGTAAACGCCGTCACCGTCCTCGGACTCAGTTTTGAAGAGGGCATCTTTATTATTTATGACATCGCTTGCGCCCTTTTCGTACTCAGCGGAATTTTCGTAGCCGAAATCGTCGCGGAATTCGCCGCCGTGTTTACTGAAGTGCTGTTCGAGGTATTTTTTATTGCGGAAGTGGTACTCAACGTAGTCACCGTCGCTGTAGTCGGTCCACGGCTGCGTTTCAGCGGGAGCCTCGGTGACGGGCTGAGTAGTTTTCGCTGAGTTCTTTTTGGTGTTGTTATTTTTCTTTGATTTTTTAGTTACAGTAGTAGTATCCTGCTGAACGTAATCCGCATCGTCATCGCGGAAGTAGTCGTCATTGTTACGGTCGTAGTCGGTGACGGCAGCAGGCTCAGCAGTCACAGCGGCGGTGGCGGCAGAAGTAGACACCTTAGCCGGAGCATCGGTGAATACGACCAGACTGCCGGAGCTGTCAGGATTGTTGTTTCTGTTATTATTTCCGCAGCCGCAGAGAGTGATAGCAGCGGCAGCGATAACGGCAGCAGCCGTCAGTACAAATCTTTTCATAATAAAAACCTCCGTAGATCAGCTGTCGATCAGCATTTTAGCGCGGTTATACGCATTCAGCGGGGTACCGCTGGAATCAATATCGATACTTACTATCTGACCGCCGCACTTGCGGGCGACAGCGGAATAGATACCTCTGCCGAACACATGGCTGGGCATACAGCCGAATGGCTGAACGGCGAGGACTTTCTTGCAGCCGTGGTGCATATAACCTGCGGTCTCTGTACCGATGAGCCAGCCGTCGCCGACGCTTCCGTCGGTGCTGACGATACCCTGCACCTCATTTTTCAGCACATGGAGCGGCGGCAGGGAGAAGAAGCCGTATTTATCCATAGCAGCGATCATGCGTTTCTGGATACCCTCCAGCAGCAAACCGATAGTCCTGTAGCCGATGGCGGCAGCTTCCGGCAGCTTTATGAGCTGAGCGTCGATGTAGTACAGAACGTACCACGACAGACCGTTAGTGAAGCTCTCGCAGCCGTTATCCTCAAGGAAGCGGACGATATTCCAGTTACCGTCAGCGCAGTACTTGGTATACAGCTCACCGACAATTGCGATGCGCTGTTTCCGGGCGGAACTGCGTGGGATACCGGCGAAATCGGCACATATCGTGCGGAATCTGCGTATCATATTATTGAGAGTAAGGCGGCGGCAGGCTTCGAGCTCACCGCCCAGCACATCGAACCACTTATCGCGGAGCCGTTCGGTATCGCCGGGATTCAGCTCATAAGGGCGGACCTGCTGCACGAGCATCATGAGGAGGTCGCCGTAGAACAGGGCGAAGAGAGCTCTCCACACCATAACGGGAGTAACGGGAAGCTGATTATCGGAATCGATGTGTTTGAGGTTCAGGGTAAGTACTCGTGTCTGAGGGAAACCGGCATTTCTGACGGATTTGCGGAGCAGCTCGGTATAATTTGAACCGCGGCAGGCATCGCCCACAGATGGTATCAGGAGCTTAGTGCGTGAGGGATCGAACCTGCCGCATCTGAGAGCGTCGATCATCTGACCGGTTATCATGGCAAGGGGCCAGCACATATCGTTATTTGTATATTTCAGACCCACAGGGAGCACCTCATGACCCTGACTGAGAACGACGGGATCGAACTCATCAGTAAGGAAGGCGAACTTCATCAGAGGAAAGTGAGCATCGAGCATAGCCGGTATCAGCAAGGTCTGTTTAGTTTTTGCTCCGGACATGACCGCACCTCCTTGTGCAAAATAATCCATAACATATTATACTCCATAAAGGAATATTTCGCAATAATTAATTCAGATTGTAACAAAAACAGCCGTTCTGTAACAGTTAAAAAAGGCCGGAACAGAAGGCAAAAACAGGGAAATCCGAAAAATATGTGAAAAATCTTCGGAACCGCTTTATTTTTTTTTCTGAATAGTGTATAATAGATATAATATGTGCAGCCGGAGGAGGCTGCTTAAAATTTGTTATTGAGGTGTAAAATGGCAAGTAAGTATTCCCTGGGAATAGACGTGGGATCCACGACAGTAAAGACCGTCATAACGGATGAAGGCGGAAATATAATCTACTCTAAGTATCAGCGTCATCTGTCGAAGGTCAAGGAGACAGTAACGGACCAGCTGAAGATAATACAGGCGGACTATCCGGGTGAGCGCTTCACGGTATGCATCACAGGCTCAGCCGGACTGGGACTTGCTGAATCAGCCGGAATAGCGTTCGTACAGGAGGTACACGCAGCATTTCTGGCAGTAAAGGCGAAGCAGCCTGATGCAGATGCAGTTATCGAGCTGGGCGGAGAAGATGCGAAGATAATATTCCTGACAGGAGGCGTAGAGCAGAGAATGAACGGCTCATGTGCCGGCGGAACGGGAGCATTCATCGACCAGATGGCGACACTGCTGGGAATAAGTGCAGATGAGCTTGATGAGCTGTCACTGCGTGCGCAGAAGATATATCCGATCGCATCACGCTGCGGAGTATTTGCGAAGTCGGACATACAGCCGCTTCTGAATCAGGGTGCGCGCAGAGAGGACGTAGCAGCCAGCATATTCCAGGCAGTAGTAGACCAGACGGTATCCGGACTTGCACAAGGACGCACCATAGAAGGAAAGGTACTGTTTCTTGGCGGACCGCTGTTTTTCCTGCGCGGACTGAAAAAGGCGTTTGTCAGAACACTGGGACTTGACGAAGAACACGCGGTATTTCCGGAGGAAGCGCCTGTATTCGTGGCATACGGCTGTTCCATGTATGCCCGTGAGTCGGCGGAGGCATACGATATAGAGGCACTCATAAGCAAGATAGCATCAGCGCGCACATCGGACAATATAATGACAGGCGAACCGCTTTTCCGTTCGCAGGCTGAGTATGATGAATTCATCAGCAGGCACAAGAAGTTTGACCTTGGCTATGCTGATATACATACCTACGAAGGCGACGCGTATCTGGGAATCGATGCAGGCTCGACGACAACGAAGCTGGTGCTGATAACGGGAGACGGCCGCATACTCTACCATCACTACTCCTCGAATCAGGGTCAGCCCCTTGACAAGATAGCTGACCAGGTAAAGCGCATCTACAGTGAGATGAATCCGGGCATAACCATAAAGGGCAGCGCGGTAACCGGCTATGGAGAGGACCTGATAAAGGCAGGCTTGTCGGTAGACCACGGCATAGTAGAGACAGTGGCGCATTTCAAGGCAGCAGCCTATTTCTGTCCTGATGTAGATTTCATCATAGACATTGGCGGACAGGACATAAAATGTTTCAAGATAAAGAACAAGAGCATAGACAGCATCATGCTTAACGAAGCGTGTTCATCTGGCTGCGGCTCATTCATACAGACCTTTGCGATGGCGCTGGGATACGACATAGCGGAGTTCTCACAGCTTGGACTGTTTGCGGAGCACCCTGTAGACCTGGGTTCAAGGTGTACGGTATTCATGAACAGCTCCGTAAAGCAGGCGCAGAAGGACGGCGCAACAGTAGAGGACATCTCCGCAGGACTATCCATGTCCATAATCAAGAATGCAATATACAAGGTAATACGTGCGAATTCGCCTGATGACCTTGGCAGGAACATCGTCGTACAGGGCGGAACATTCCTTAACGACGCGGTACTGCGCTCATTTGAGAAGGAGCTGGGCAGGAACGTAATAAGACCGGCGATATCCGGACTTATGGGAGCATTCGGCTGCGCGCTGTACGCAAAGGAGCGTTCAGAGGGCGCATCTGCGCTCATATCGGCAGAGGAGCTGGAGAACTTCACCTACACCTCACGCTCAGCGCAGTGCGGAGGCTGTACGGCGAACTGTCAGCTGAACATAATCAACTTTGGCAAGGGACGCAATTTCATCTCCGGCAACCGCTGCGAGAAGGGCGGCGGAAAGGCAGGCAAGAACACGGTCCCGAACCTTTACGAATACAAATACAACAGCATAATCGCGCTGGAGAAGAGCGGACAGCCTGAGCGTCCCATAGCCACAGTGGGACTTCCGCTGGCACTGGGATTCTATGAGCAGATGCCGTTCTGGCACACTCTGTTCACCGCACTGGGCTTCCGCACAGTATTCTCAGGGGAAAGCTCCCGTGATATGTACTATCTTGGACAGCACACCATACCGTCCGATACCGTATGTTATCCTGCGAAGCTGACCCACGGACATATAGAGGACCTGCTTGACAAGGGAGCAGATTTCATATTCTATCCCTGCATGAGCTACAATCTTGACGAAGGCGATTCGGACAATCACTTCAACTGTCCTATCGTAGCCTATTATCCGGAGCTTCTGCTGGCGAACAATCCGCGGCTTACGGCGGAAAACTTCATACACCCGTATATGGACCTGAACATACGCAAGAACGTAATAAAGGTACTCACGCAGTCGTTGAAGAAGTACAATATAAAGGGCAAGATACCGGCGGCGGTAGACAAGGCGTTTGAGGCGCTCAGCAACTATCATAACGACATAGCCGCAAAGGGTGCGGAGATAATCCGTCAGGCGCGTGAAGAGAAGCGTCACATCATAGTCATAGCCGGAAGGCCGTATCATATCGACAAGGAGATAAACCACGGCATACACAAGCTGGTGAGCAGTCTTGGCATGGCGGTCATCACAGAGGACAGCGTAGCGCAGCTGGCACATACGCCAAAGCTGGGCGTACTGAATCAGTGGACATATCACTCACGCCTGTACCGTGCAGCGGAGTACGTGACCACACAGCCGGATATGCAGCTGATACAGCTGGTATCATTTGGCTGCGGAATCGATGCAGTAACGGGCGATGAAGTAAGGACTATCCTTGAGAGCAAGGGCAAGCTGTACACGCAGCTGAAAATAGACGAAATCAACAATCTTGGCGCAGCGAAGATAAGACTCCGCAGTCTTGTAGCAGCCATGGAACAGAAATGAGCGGCAGGGAGGGAAAAGGATGCCAGAATATGCAAAATACACGGAGGAAATGGTAAAGACGCATACCATACTGATACCGGATATGCTGCCTGTACATTTTAAGCTGTTCATAGCGATATTTGAAGCGAAGGGCTATAAGATGGAGCTGCTGCAGAATGATTCCCGGGCAGTCATAGACGAGGGACTGAAAAACGTCCACAATGATGCGTGTTATCCTGCGCTGCTGGTAATAGGTCAGTTCATGGACGCGCTGAACAGCGGGAAGTACGACCCTGACAAGACAGCGCTGATGATAACCCAGACCGGAGGCGGCTGCCGAGCATCGAACTATATACATCTGCTGCGAAAGGCAGTAGCGAAGAACTATCCGAATGTGCCGGTAGTATCCCTGAATTTCAGCGGACTGGAGAAAGACAGTGCATTCAGGATAACTGCGCCGATGTTTCTGAAGCTGCTGTACGCGGTGCTGTACGGCGACCTGCTGATGACCTGCTATAACAAATGCCGTGCCTACGAGGTGACCGCAGGGGAGTCCCGGACGGTGCTGGACAAATGGCAGAAGCGGCTGGGAGACATATACCGCAGCGGCAGCCATGAATACATGAAGACGAAGAAGCTGTACCGTGAGATACTTGATGATTTTGCGGCGATAAAGCAGACCGGCGAGAAGAAGATAAAGGTAGGCATAGTAGGCGAGATATACGTAAAGTACTCCCCTCTTGCGAACAATCATCTGGAGGACTTCCTCATATCGGAGGGCTGTGAGCCGGTAGTACCGTCGCTGCTGGAGTTTGTCATGTACTGTGCAGCCGGAACGTTCAACGATGCGAAGATATACGACCATGTAACGAAGTCGTCCATATTCAACAAGATAGGCTATGACCTTATATATTCCAAGCAGAAGGAGCTTATCAGTGTCATGAAGGAGCACGGGGCATTTGAGCCGCTCCACGACTTTGAGTATCTGCGTTCACTGGCGGACAAATACATCAATCAGGGCGTAGTAATGGGAGAAGGCTGGCTGATACCGGCGGAGATGGCAGCGCTGGCGAAGTCGGGAGTAGAGAACATAATCTGCACCCAGCCTTTTGGCTGTCTGCCGAACCATATAGTAGCGAAGGGAATGTCGAGAGCGATCAAGCAGGACAATCCCAACGCGAACATAGTAGCCATAGACTACGACCCGGGAGCAACGAGAGTAAACCAGGAGAACAGGATCAAGCTGATGCTGGCGAATGCGCGCAGGTGATGGTATGATAAAGAAACGCAGCGGAGAGGTCATAGTGACCAATGAGAAGCAGAACGTACTGTTGAAGAAGCTGTACGGAACAGCAGGCGGAAGGGCGGTACTGAAGGTACTGACGGCGCCGTGCATATCGTTCATAGCGGGAGCATTCATGGACTCACGGCTGTCGAAGCCGCTGATACCGCGGTTCATACGCAGCAGCGGGATAGACACATCGGAGTACATAATGCGTGATTTCCGGTCATACAATGAATTTTTCACCCGTGAGATCAAGCCGGAGAAGCGTCCGGTAGACGGGGTACCGTCGCATCTGATAAGTCCGTGTGATTCCAAGCTGACGGCGTACAAGATAACGAGCCGCAGCGTATTCCGCATCAAGGACTCATGGTACAGTGTAGCGGACCTGCTGGGGGGGAATGATTTTCTTGCCCGCAGGTATGAGGGCGGAGTATGCATGATATTCCGTCTGGAGGTAGACGACTATCACCGCTACTGCTACATAGACGACGGATACAAGACATCGAACACGTACATACGGGGAGTACTGCACACAGTAAATCCCATAGCCCTTGAGCGGTACAACATATACAAGCGCAACAGCCGCGAGTACACCATACTGCACACGAATCATTTTGGTGACGTAGTGCAGGCGGAGGTAGGAGCGATGATGGTAGGGCGCATATGCAATCATCATGGAGAGCACAGCTTTGAGCGCGGTGAGGAGAAGGGAATGTTTGAATTCGGCGGCTCCACGGTGGTGCTGTTATTTGAAAAGGACAGGATACTGATAGACCGCGATATAGCGATGAACTCCAACGAAGGCATAGAGACGGTAGTGAAGTACGGAGAGCGCATAGGAACGATGCGGAAATAGAGGGGCAGGGATATGATAAGTGAATTAAAGCCATACGAGCGGAAAGTGCACTATTATGAGACAGACAAGATGGGGATAGTGCACCACTCCAACTACATCAGGATATTTGAGGAGACCCGTGTGCATTACCTTGAACAGTCGGGAATATCCTTTGAGGAGATCGAAGCGATGGGACTGATGATGCCGGTGTTGTCGATGGAGTGCAATTACAAGAGCCCGATGGTATTCAACGAGCCTTTTGAGTCGTATGCAGTACTGACGAAATTCAACGGAGCTGTAATGAACATAGAGTATCGTATCATAAGCAAGCGGACGGGAGCGATATGCGTAACAGG
>CADBNS010000025.1 GCA_902796065.1 Ruminococcus flavefaciens | reverse complement strand
GCTATATCCCTTGCGTATGATGAGCCCTCCGGAGCTGACACCTCCACTCTGAATGAACGTTTGCCGTTATCATTCCTCATGACCAGCGATGCGGCTGATGCTCCGCTGCTGACACTGTTTATTTCATCTATCTCACGGGCAAGCTTATGCATATGCGTGTTATATATCGTTCGCGCTCCCTTTTTCAGTATAGCTTTCAGTGAATCCTGAGCGATGTAGTAGCCTTCCTCAAATGAGGTAGTTGAAAATGTCTCATTGAGCAGTATCAGGCTCTCAGATGTGGATCTTGAGTATATCTCCTTAAATCTGACGCACTCCTCACCAAGACGTCCGAGGTCCATTGTCTTGTCCTCATCTGCCGGAAAATGCGTATAGATGCAGTCCACAGGTCTGTATACGAATGAATCTGCCGGAACATGGATGCCTCCCTGAGCAAGCACGTACAGCAATCCGACTGCCTGCGTAATGGTAGTCTTTCCGCCTCTGTTTGCGCCGGTAAGGATATAGACAGTATGTTCAGTGTCAAACACAAGGTCATTGCATATTATCTCAGTACTGTCCGGCATACTTATTGCAAGCTTCAGATTATACAGTCCCCTTGCATCCATAGATATGTCGCCGGAACTATCTGCTTTAGCTGCACAGAATTTATGTCCTTTGGAGATCAGTCCGTCAATAAATTCAGCAAAGCGTATGTAGTATATGAATTCCGGAATAAGCTGAGTTATGTCAAGTATGGCTATATTGGCGTATTTCGTAAGTGTATCGCTGAGCTTCTTTACCAATGAATCCAGCATTTTATTTATCACATTCTCAAGATAGAACGTTACTCCGGAAACTGCATCGTCCTCCACTGCGCCGACTATTGTCGATCTGACGCTTCCGTCTACCATAGGAGTACCGCTCAATGCTGAGAAGCCTGCAAGATTTTCCAGATTCTTCAGTATCTTTCCGTCTCGTTTCCTGTCCACCTGATGATAGCGCATACTTCCGTCCCAATCGCTGCTGTCGTTTATCCTGTTTCGCGAAGCTATAGCATCGGCAAAGTTGCCCACGATGCCTGATTTATAAAATGGCTTGCTGTTGACTGATACCAGTCCCATACTCACAGCTTCAAAACGCTCGTTGACATTTATGCCGAGAGTCACGCTTTTTATATCGGCAGTTTTTGTCCTCAGCTCGGAGATGTCCTTCTTCATCTCTGAAAATGCTGCTTCATCGTAGAGTTCGCTGATATACGACAGAAAGCTCTTCAGCCCATCCGAATGTATATCTGACGTCGAAAGGACCTCACGCATCGTTTCGATACATTTTATGTAGCCGTCTATTTCGTCAAGGCGGTGCATAAGATGCCATATTCCCTGCTTTTCATCACTGCTCTTGTGCAGCGTGGTGAAATTCCGGTAGTACTCGATCTCCTCAAACAGCTTCATCAGGCGTTCGCGCATCTCAGGCAGTCTGAGTATATCCCCGAACACTTCACTGCGGTACTCCGCTGTCTCAGACGAACTGGTCATTTCTGTAAGGATATTCATTATTATGTTTCGTTCCTTCGCATCATTAGTCAGCTTTGCGCAAAGTGTATCGAGTCCCAGATCGTGGCAGGTCTCCTGAGAAAGCTGACGGTAAGTTGTCTCTGTATGCATCGGGTGAAGTATGCTGAATCTGTCTGTGTTTTTCATTTTTCCTCCTTTATTGCGAAAACAGTTCCAAAACTCTAACTGCTCCGGAACTGTTTTCATTAGCTTCTGTTATTACAAAAGTGCGTACTTTAGTATGAATAATACCGACAGGACATACATTATCGGATTTATATTCTTTGACTTGCCGCATACCAGATTGATGACCACGTATGAGATAACTCCCAACGCGATTCCCTCCGATATGCTGTAGAACAGTGGCATTGCAATTATGCACAGGTACGCCGGAACTGCATCTGTATAGTTCTTCTCAGTAAACTTTATCTCGGTTATCGTGCTGAACATGAGAAATCCCACGATGATAAGCGCAGGTGCAGTCGCGAATGACGGTATAGATGTGAATATCGGTGCAAAGAGCATGGATACAAGGAACAGTACCGCCGTTGTCATTGAGGTAAGTCCGGTTCTTCCTCCTGCGGCAACTCCTGCTGAGGACTCAACAAATGTGGTTGTAGTCGATGTACCAAGTACAGCTCCGGCAGAGGTAGCTATCGCATCAGCCATCAGCGCAGGCTTGATGCGCGGCAGTTTACCGTCCTTGTCCAGCATATCTGCCTTGGTGCTGACACCTATCAGTGTGCCGATAGTATCGAACAGATCTACAAAAAGGAAGGAGAATATTACAACGATAAAGTTGAAGATACCCACATCGCCGAAGTCAATGCTGAAACACTGTCCCACTGTCTCGCCAAGCTTTGAAAAATCAGTCATCTCAAAGGACGGCAGAAGCGTATAAGCTCCGGCAGCAGGATCAGGTACGTATATCCCGCACAGCTGACATATTATGCCCATCACCCATGTACCGAGAATGCCTATGAGTATCGCTCCCTTTATCCGTTTGATATAAAGAACCGCAGTCAGCAGTACTCCGATCAATGCCAGAAGCGCACTGATACCTGTAGTACTGAAGTTGTCGCGGAAATCGATCAGCGATACGAGCGTTGATGCGTTGCCTACTGTAAGTCCTGCATTGCGGAGTCCGATGAATGCGATGAACAGACCGATTCCTACAGATACTGCCTTTTTCAGACACATCGGTATCGCATTGAATATGGCTTCACGTACATTAGTAAGCGAAAGTAGTATGAAGATGATGCCTTCAACGAATACCGCAAACAGCGCAACGTGCCACGAATACCCCAGCGTACCGCACACAGTGTATGCCATGTATGCGTTCAGTCCCATTCCGGCTGACAGCGCAAACGGCAGATTTGCCATTACCGACATACACGCTGTACCGATAAATGACGCAAGACAGGTTGCAAGCAGTACAGCTGTACTGTCCATTCCTGCATCTGACAGTATACTGGGATTTACCGCAAGTATGTATGCCATAGTCATGAATGTAGTAATGCCTGCCGCTATTTCCGTCTTTACGGTAGTATTGTTCTCCTTTAGTCTGAACAGCTTCTCTAACATACCATCACCTTATTCCTTATATTCAGCAATGTATGGGAGATTACGGTAGTATTCACCATAATCCAGACCATAGCCTATAACGAAGTAATCCGGTATGGTAAAAAGTGAATAATCCGCTTTGAAGTCAACGATACGTCTTTCAGGCTTGTCAAGAAGTGTCATTACCCTCAGTGAGCGCGGTCCGCGGGCATTGAGCAGCTTCACTACGTCGTTGAGGGTGCGTCCGGTATCGATTATGTCCTCAACTATGACCACATCGCAGCCCTTTATGTCCTGATGGAGGTCCATGGTTATATTGACTATACCGGAGGAATTAGTACTCTCATAGTAGCTTTTCGCAGCCATGAAGCCTATCTCACACGGTACTGTGACTCTTCTGCACAGGTCTCCCAGAAATACAAATGAGCCTTTCAGTATGCTCACGAGTATGAGCGGAGTTCCGTCGTAGATGCTGTCGATGTACTCCCCTGCCTTAGCTATTGCCGCAGCTATTTCGTCAGCAGAGATGAGTTCACGGTTGATATGCGCCTCGTACTCTTCTTTAGTTTTATAATTCATGATACCACTCCTGTCACCGGCTTATAACCGTATAATTTATGATACTAAAAGTATACCATATCTTACAGTTACAGTCAATATTTTTATTCTGCTATTGCTCCCCCAATTAAACTTAGCCACAAAGGCGAAGTTTAGTTGGGGGAGCAATATAAACGAAAAACAGCTGTATTCGCAGAATACAGCCGTTATCCGATTTGCCCTCTTACATTTGGAATGGATAGCTAAAGGAATTTGAGAGGTTTGTGCTGCCCGCCATCCAAAAACAGCATTTAATACTGCGATCCCGAACGGAGCGGACTCCGGGTGCAGATCAGGATAATTCGCAGTTTTTTGTTACAAGGTCATAAATTCCTTGTTTCTTTTACTATTATATACTTCACAATGTACATTAACAACCCACTTTTTGAAGATTAGGTGGATATATTGAAGATTTTTTCTTAACATTAACTAAAAATGATATGTTATCATTTCAATATATCATTTTACAGTAATTCTGCTAATGACATATCATAACTTCAGTCCCTCGAAGCTCTCCTCAAGAATATCACGGGATTTGTAGAACTTCTCCATCTCTTCATCAGTAAGTGCAAGCTCCACGATCTCCTTAATACCGTTTCTTCCGATTATACAAGGTACACCGATGAATACATTTTTGCTGTTGTACTCACCGCAGAGCTTTGCAGATACCGTCAGTACGCTGTTTTCATCGCCAAGTATTGCCTTTACTATCCTTGTGATCGCCATACCGATTCCATAGTATGTTGCACGTTTTGCCTCAATGATCTTGTATGCAGCTGTTCTTACCTGTTCCTCGATCTTTTCCATGTCATCGACATTATAGCTGTTTCTCTTATCCTCAAGAATGCTTGTTACCTGCTTCGTAGCAAACATCACCTGTGAAAGCGGTACGAACTCACTGTCACCATGCTCACCAATAACATATGCGTGGATATTCTTGGGATCTACTGTGAAATAGTCGCCAAGAAGATAACGCAGACGGGCTGTATCAAGAGAAGTACCTGTACCGATAACTCTTGAAGCTCCGAAACGCGAGAGCTCGTAAGTAACACGAGTCATTATATCCACCGGGTTTGTGGCTACAAGGAAAATACCGTCAAATCCGGACTTTACCACCGGCGTGATTATCGAACGGAACACTTCTGTATTCCTCTGGAGAAGATCGAGACGAGTCTCACCCTCCTTCTGCGCAACTCCTGCTGCGATAACTACTATGTCAGCGTCCTTGCAGTCGTGGTAATCTCCTGCATATATCCTCATGTTAGACTTTGCAAACGCAAGGCCATGATTAAGGTCCATAGCCTCTCCCATTGCTCTTTCCTTGTTAACATCGATAAGTACCAGCTCGTTGCATATACCGCCCTGGTTTACAAGTGCATATGCAAAACTCATTCCTACCATGCCTGTTCCTATGAGAACTACTTTGCGCTTATCTGTATTCATTATTAATGCTCCTTTTCGTTTAAATACCGTATCTCTGGCATATTTATTATACTACATATACGCTGTGATGTCAAGAAAGTGCCGATACAAACTGAAAAACCACCAGTCGAAACATATAAAAAAGTCCGCCTGTACAAGCGGACTTGTATTATACTCGCTTTATGAAGCTGCATCCTCTAAAGCATCGCAGACCTTCTTCTGCACAGGCAGACGCATTGCTTTCGGGTATGCAATCCTATATTCGTTGAGCAGCTGTCCGGCATCCTCTCTGGACAGCATACCTATAAGCTTCATTGTAAATCCATGCACCGCATTCAGCATCCAGTATGCACTGACCGGCTCACGATGCTCATGAGGCATACGATACATAAATGTCAGCACCTTCTTTATTTCGCTCTTATCCGGCGACTGTGCCGCAAACCTGTTGAGCAGTGTCTCAAGCTCATCTGTGAACTGGTCATGACAGGGATCGTCAGCAGGGCTTTTCCCGATGCCGAACAGACCGTCACCAAGTTTGCGCTCCATTTCCAGTTTGTTTACCTTTTCAAGGTAATTGCGGTAAAGCTCCTCTATTTCACTCATCATCACAGAGCTCATCTCCTTCTGTTTTTTCACCCTTTTGTGCAGCAGCAAGGTCGCTGCGCCAGCTTCTGAATATGTATACTCCGAATGCAGCTGCGGCAGCTATGAAACCTCCGCCGATAAGACGC
>CADBNS010000024.1 GCA_902796065.1 Ruminococcus flavefaciens | reverse complement strand
GCTGTCGCCCTTCAAGGATTTTTAACACAGTCACCGGCAAAATTTGACGAAAAGACGTGCATGAATCCCTATGTGGACAGGTTCTAAATGAGATAGGAGTGAGCAAAAAACTCACTCCGTGAAATGGTGGACCTGAAGGGGATCGAACCCTCGGCCTCTGCGTTGCGAACGCAGCGCTCTCCCAACTGAGCTACAGGCCCATACCGTATAAGACCAGTATAGCACGTAAAAACCGCGCTGTCAAGGGCGAAAACAGAGAATTCGCAGGGGAATGCGGAAAAGTAGGTGGTGCAGCCGTGAAAAGTGTGTGAAATCCGTTGCAATGGGACGGGCTTTGTGATATAATGGTATAAGAAAAAATATGCCCGGACGGCATAAAGAGAGGGAAACCAAATGAAATTATACAAGAGAACAGCGGCCCTGCTCATGAGCCTTGCTATATGTGCAGCCGGCACATTTCCGGTCGGCGCAGCCCTTGCGGCAGGTGAGGAGGATACCACCGCTGCCGCAGATGAATTTGATGAACTGTATGAGATAGGCGAAAACAGCGGGAATAAAGCCGCAGACCTGAAAACCTCCGGCGAATTCAGCTATTCACTGACTACCGGCGGCGATGCCATCATTGAAAACTGCACCTCTACAGCTGATGAGCTGGTGATCCCGGCAGAGATAGACGGACTCAGGGTGGCTGAGCTGGGAAAGGGCGCATTCGGCGAATCTCCGGCAAAGAAAATAACCATACCTGCGTCTGTTGAGTACATCTCCGCGGATAACCCCTTCGCACGTTGCGAGAATCTTGCAGAGGTGGAAGTGGCTGCGGACAGTGAGTACTACACCGTGAAGGACGGAGTGCTCTTCACTAAGGATATGACGAGGCTGGTGGTCTATCCCCGCGGCATTTCCGGAAGCAGCTATACAGTTCCGGAGGGCGTTGAGGAGATCGGCGCAGCTGCCTTTTATGTCACACAGCTGAGCAGTATCAGTCTCCCACCCACAGTTACGGCGGTGGAGCACCATGCATTCGCGGAAAACAGCAAGCTCACCGAGCTGGATATGAGCAGCTGTCAGATCAGGAACATCACCGATATGGCCTTCCTTGAATGCGGCGCTCTCAGCAGCGTGAAGCTCAGCCCTGACACGCAGACTATCGGTCTTGCGGCATTCTACCGCTGCAAGGCGCTGGAGAATATCGATCTCCCCGACGGTCTGAAACACATTGAACAGAGCGCTTTCATGGGCACCGGACTTACACAGATAAAGATACCGGAAAGCGTGGAGTTCATCGGCTATTCCGCCTTCGGCTACGACGAGAACGAGGAGCCTGTGGAGGGATTCACCCTCATCGGCAAGGCTGGCGGTGCCGCTGAGACCTACGCGAAGGACAGCGATGACGAGTACAACTATAAGAACGACTTTGAGTTCATCAGCAGCGAATACGCTGAGGAATGGGAAGCGTACATGGATATGGATACCGTCATTGAGGGCGATTATGAGTACTTCACGGAAAACGGCGAAGCTACGCTGGTATTCTGCTCCTCTACGGACTATGCGATAATGGTGCCGGATACACTGGGCGGCTGTCCGGTGACGAAGATAAACACCCATGCATTCATAACCTGCGGCTCTTCGGAGATAGTCCTGCCGGAGACCGTAAAGACCATCGGCGTCGATGCGTTCCGCGAATCCCTTGTGAGCCTGACAATTCCCGGCAGCTGTACCGAGATAGAGGGCGATGAGCCATTTGTAAGCTGCACCTACCTGAGAAAGATAACCGTAACAGAGGGCAGCGGAAACTACTCCTCACTGGACGGAGTACTCTACAATAAGGATAAGTCTGAGCTGGTAGCTTATCCGCTGGGCAAGGCGGACGAGGAGTTCACAGCTCCGGCATCAGTCAGAAAGGTGCGCAAATCGGCATTCTGCAATAACCCGTTCATTGCAAGGGTGGACATCTCCGGCGTTACTGAGATAGAGACCTATGCATTTGAGGGCTGTACCGCTCTGGAGAGAGTGAAGTTCTCAAAGGACCTTGTGTCAGTGGGTGCTGATGCATTCTACGGCTGTACGGCTCTGAAAAGCGTGCGTCTGTACGATAAGCTGGAAACACTGGGCGAATACTGCTTCGGCTTCTATTTCGATGAGGAGGCTGCAAAGGCAGCTCAGGATGCTGCCAATAATCTGGGCGGGATCATGAATCCGGATACCAAAGTCCCCACAGGAGATGTGGTGGTCAGTGGGTTCAAGATATATGCGGACAAGGATACTCTGGGCTATAACTATGCAAATGCCAATGATATAAAGGTCGTCACCGGTACGGTGGAGGTCGGCAGCAAGAACGTATCAAAGGGATTCCTTGGCGTGGTATTCGGCGCGATCGGAGCTGCTTTGATCGCACTCATCGGTATACTCACCGGAAAGAGCCTCAAAAAGAAGAAGGCTGAGAAAGAGCGTGAGGAGCGCAGGAAGAAGTCGCAGGAAAAGGCGGCTGACGCAGTAAAGGAGGCTGACTCAGATGCGGAATAGTATCAGGAGGATACTCTCAGCAGCCGCAGCAGGTGCAGTCCTCATATTCAGCGCTGTTCCGTCTGTCAGCGTGTATGCGGTGGACGATACCATGCAGATGGAGGACGAAGCTCTCACGGACGGTACCTTCACTTATGAGCTGGTGGACGGTACGTATACCATCGTCAGCTGCGACACGAAGGCTGTGGTCAGCGAAGTACCTGAGCTGAGAAACGGCTATACCATCACGGCTATCGGTGAGCAGGCTTTCACCGGCTGCAACTTGATAAAGGAGCTGAAACTGCCGGATTCTGTTAAGACTATCGGAGATAACGCATTCGCAGGCTGTACCTCACTGAGAAAGGTGGAGCTTCCGAAGAACCTGAAAAGCCTGCCACTGGGCGCTTTCATCAACTGCACAAGACTGGAGGAGGCGGTCATGCCGGAGGGGCTTATCTCCATCGGCAACTATGCATTCTATGGCTGTTCGGCACTGGGAAGCATAAAGCTGCCGTCCACAGTCAGTGAGATAGGCGCAATGGCTCTGGCGGAATGCGGCGCTCTGGAGGACATCGATGCTTCCGGTAACAAGTCTTTCATGGTGAAGGACGGCATTCTCTCCGACAAGGCAGGAACAAAGCTCATACGTGCTTCTGCGGCTCTCACCGGCAGCGTGTACGTTGAGAACGGCGTGAAGGAGATATGTCCGGGGGCATTTTCGTCCTGCGCCGGTATCACCGACGTATTCATACCTGCGTCAGTGAATGAGATAAAAGAGGACGCTTTCGGCTACTGCTCAGCTCTGAAAAATGTGGGATTCTCTGAGGGACTGACAGTAGTGGGCGACATCGCGTTCAAGTTCTGTACCGCGCTGGAATCCGTGGAGTTCCCCACTACACTGAGGACTATCGGCGATGGTGCATTCTTCCAGTGCAGAAGTCTGAAAAGTGCCATAATACCGGCAGATACGGAGAGTATCGGTGAGGGTGCGTTCGTGGCTTGTCCGGAGCTGAAACAGATAGGTATACCCAAATCGGTCACCACACTGGGAGAACACGCGGCAGGCTTCAATATCAGCGAAAACGGTGAGGACTACGTGAAGAATGACGGGTTCAGAATGAGCGTTTACTCCGGCTCTGCCGGACTTTCCTATGCAAAGTCCAATAAGCTGACGTATGACGTTGTGGACAGAGATCTGAAAAAGGTCGCATTCGCTGCTGTTGCCGTGGGTCTTATCGCGGCAGTCATCGTATTCGCCGCAGTTCTCATGAAACGCGGCAGGAAAAGCGCTGCACCGGAAGTCCGCAGGGCTGACAAGGAAGCTGCTGAGAAGGCAGAGGAGGAGAGCTACGAGAAGATAGTCAAGGATTGATTGTGGAAAATCCACAAAAATCCTGAGCAGAATTTTTCGGCTTTCTTCACTGAGACCCTTGCAAAATGCAGATAAGTGTGTTATAATAATATAGTTCATTGGATAAGTACGGCTGTTGCCGTGTTCATACATCATTATCGGAGGTAACTATTATGTCTATTCTTGAAATCATCGGAGGAGCTGTTCTCCTCTTAGTCTGCGTTTTAATAATTATCATCTGTCTCGCACAGGAGCAGAAATCTCAGGACAGCATGACCGCTGCTCTCACAGGCGCTTCCGCTGATTCTTTCTACGGAAAGAATGAGGGCAGAACTAAGGAAGCTATTCTCGGCAAGATAACAAGATTTCTGGGTATTATCCTTTTCATTGTTACTCTTGCAGTCAATATCGTTCCGCTGTTCACTGATAAGTAATTGAAGCATTAAGCCCTGTGACGATGGTCATGGGGCTTTTTTCATTAGGGATACATCAGAATAAGGAGGTCTTTTATGTCACATAAACATAAGAAAAATATAAGCAAGACCGTTAAGCCGGTAAATATAGAAAGCTATAAGCACAAGATAGTCACATTCATGCAGGCTTACAATAAAACCGTTATGCCGCTGAGTGAGCTGGAATCCAAGTGCCGCACAAAGAAGTTCGGAAGAGAGAACTTCATCTCTGCATTCGATGAGCTGCGCACTGAGGGCATCATTACTATGCGAAAGGGCATGAAGGCAGGACTGTGCGCAAGACTGGGACTGAAAGCCGGTGAGGTAACACGCCTGAGCCGTACCTTCGGCTTCGCTATGACCGATGACGGCGTGGAGTATTTCATTCCCGGCAAGTGTATGCTGGGCGCTATGCCCGGCGACAGGGTGCTCATCGCGGATATTCCTTCACGCTCCGGTGAGCCGGAGGGCGAAGTGCAGGACATTATCTCATTCGGCTCTGCCGCACTGACAGGCCGCATTGAGGAGGCTGAGGGCAGACTATGGCTGGTGCCGGATACTGCCTCAAAGAACCACGTTATCATAGTCCCCGGCGGAGTGCCCTATAAGAACGGCGACAAGGTGCTGGCGGAGATAGTCCACCGCGGACGCCGTCACGCTGAGCATAAGGTGAAGATAGTGTCAGTATTCGGTGATTCCGGACTGGCATCGTCCTGCGCTCAGTCCATTCTCTGCATTCACGGTGCTCCCACGGAGTTTCCGGCTGAGGTGCTGAAGGAGGCACGTAAAATATCGGAGGGCGGCGTTCAGGAGTTCAACTTCAACAACCGTGAGGACCTGCGTGACCTGCCTATCTTCACCATCGACAGTGCGGAGTCCAAGGACCTTGACGATGCGGTGTCAGTTGAGCGTACTGCGAAGGGCTACCGGCTGGGCGTACACATCGCGGACGTTTCCCACTATGTCAAGGGCAACAGTGCTCTGGACAAGGAGGCTCTGCTGAGAGGTACCAGCATCTACTACGCGGACAGGGTGATACCTATGCTGCCAAAGGAGCTGTCCAACGGCATCTGTTCGCTGAATCCGGACGAAAACCGGCTTACATTGTCGGCATTCATGGAGCTGTCCGCTGATGGCGAAATGCTGAGCTACCGGTTCTGTAAGAGCGTTATCCGGTCACGGGTGAAGGGCGTTTATACGGAGATAAACAGCATTCTGGACGGCAGTGCGGATAAGGGGATACTGGACAAATACAACTCCGTCATGAATGAGATACCCCTCATGGACGAGCTGGCTGACATTCTCATCGCAAAGAAGGAACGCCGCCATGCTCCTGAGCTTGAAACTACTGAAAGTAAGCTGATCATCGGTGATGACGGGGTATGCTGCGATGTTATTCCCCGTGAGCGCGGCAAGTCCGAACGTATCATTGAGGAGTTCATGCTGACCGCAAATGAGGCGGCGGCTAAGCTGGCGCGTGAGAAGAAGGTACCCTTTGTGTACCGTGTGCATGAAGCTCCGCCGGAGGAGAAAACTGAGGCGCTGTGTGAGATGCTCCGCAAGGCAGGTATCGACTACCCGCACTTCACGGAGTTCAAGCCTGCACACGCCGCGGAGATACTGAAAAATGCAAGGGATACGGACAAGTTTGAGGCTGTGAATATGATGGTGCTGAGGTCTATGGCTAAGGCGCGGTATTCCGAGGAGCCGCTGGGTCACTTCGGTCTGGTGCTGGAGGACTACGCCCACTTCACCTCTCCAATACGCCGTTATCCTGACCTTGCTATACACCGCATGATAACCGATATTCTGGCAGGCTATGACCAGACATGGCTAACCAAGCGCTACAGCGGATTCGCAGTCAATGCCGCAGAACGCTCATCGTCAGCGGAGATACGCGCAGTCACCATTGAGCGTGAGTGTGAGGACTGCTACAAGGCAGAGTACATGAAACAGCATATCGGTGAGAGCTATACAGCGAAAATATCCGGCGTGACGGAGTTCGGCTTCTATGCGGAGCTTCCCAATACCGTGGAGGGACTTGTCCATATCCGCACTCTGCCGGAGGGTGAGTACGACTACTCCGCACCGGTGGCGCTGACGGAGAAATTCAGCGGAGTAAGCTATACTCTGGGTCAGACGGTGCAGGTCACCTGCGCCGCAGTCAACGTAAGCGACGGTACAATAGATTTTGTTCTTGACAACGACGAACAGGAGGATTAAAATATGAATAGGTATATACTTGCGGCAGTTGCAGCTGCTGCGGCGGTCTGCTGTATGGTATCATGCTCAGATAAAAACAGCTCAGAAAACAGCAGCTCCGGAGAAAGTCCGGCAGCTCAGACTGTACAGACCACTGCTGCAGAGGCTCAGACTACCGCGGCAACAACAACTGCGGATACTAAGTCCACATCAGCTGTATCAACTGCAACTGCTGCTAAGACTACAGCAGCAGCAAAGTCCGGCAGTTTCGCCTACGATGCCGGCGGAGCTGTAAAGTTCGATGCACCGGTGGAGGCTCAGGACGACAGCACCCTCATTGAGGCGGCTCAAGCATTGTTTGAATCAGCCTGCGCTACGGAGTGGAGCTATACCGTAGGCTCACCCTACGCGCTGGATATGTCGGATTACATCACCGGCAGGTTCGACTGGCAGTTCTTCCGCGTGGTCAGTGCAGGTATCAACTCAATGGACGACGTAAGGGCGGACTACCACAAGGTGTTCAGCGACAAATACCCCGATAAGCTGGACGAAATATACATGGAGCAGAATGGCAGCGTCTATGCTCTCAACGGCGAAAGGGGAAAGGATATTTTCTACAGCTATTCCCGTATAACCAGCCTTGACAGCCGTACAGACGATGAGCTGACCTTTACAGTAACCAACTACTATAACGGAAGTCCGGCTGCACCGGATACGCCTTGCACGGAGGAAGAGGAGTTCTCAGCAGTCATCGCAGAGGACGGTACTCTCCGCGCCGGAAAGTTCAGGCTTCCGTACTGATATATCAAGGAGGAATAACAATGACCGATTTTTCACAGCTTGCAAGAGACAGGTTCTCTGCACGTAAGTTCGACCCCGCCCGTGAGGTGACAGATGAGCAGATAGAGCGCATAATCAAGGCAGGTCTGGACGCTCCCACGGCAGTAAACAACCAGCCCTTCCGCATATGGGCGTTCCGCAGCGATGCCGCAAGGGAGAAGCTGCTGACTGCTACCAAGATGAAGTTCATCGGGGACGCTCCGGTGATATTCGCTATCGGCAGCAAGGCGGAGGAAGCATGGGTAAGACCCTACGATGAGAAGAACTTCGCCGATGTGGACGCATCTATCGTGGCTACACATATGATGCTGGAGATACATGATCTGGGACTTGGCTCCACATGGATAGGTCATTTCGATGCTGCAAAGGTGCAGGAGCTGTTCCCGCAGACCGCAGGCTACAGCCTCATAGCACTGCTTCCAGCAGCGTATATGGCTGAGGACTGCACCCCGTCAGACAGACATCAGCTCAGCAAGCCGTTTTCAGAGCTTGTGGAGGTGCTGTAATAACGAAAATCCCCCGATGCGATGAATGACCGCTTCGGGGGATTTTCTGTAAGAAATATGTTTGAAAATGAAATTGGAAAAACTTATCTGTGTCTGAGTCTCACGAAGAGAGCCTCAGTGCGCTTGCCCTGACCTGTAGTTCCGGCAACAGCACCATTTCTGTGTATACCCTGCCAACCGATGTCCTGAACGTGGAGATTGTACTCAATGTTGAAGTAATTTGCGATAGGTCCTACCAGCTGAATGGACATAGCTTCGATAGCCTTGCCCTGACCTGTAGTACCTGTGCCAAGCATTGTGCCGCATGGAGCTTCGGCAGCGTTGAGCCAGCCAATATCTGCAACGTGTGATCTGATGCGAACGCCGCCCATTGAAGGTGGTATCTTGTCGATGCGCAGGTTAACGTATTCCATGCGAAGGGACTGACCGGTAGTACCAACAGTTACGCCTGATGTAGCGGCAGCTGACTTGTAAGGCATCCAGCCGACGTTCTGAACGTGAGCACGTGCAGTGATGCCGGGATCCTGAGAGAATGCAGCTGCGTTTGCAGATGGAAGAACTGATGTGAGCATAGTTACAGCAGCAGCTAAAGAAGCTAATGATACAGCGATCTTTCTTAATGAATGTTTCATGATCGTTAATTCCTTTCGTAATAAAAATAGGTTTTCGTGTATTGGTATGTATCCTGTTCAAATGTCTGTGTATATTCTAACAAATAAGCAGCGTTCATGCAACTAAAGCGGAGTGGGCGGTTCTGTAAACGGAGTGAGCAGGCAACTGTTGACGTTTATACGATCAGGGTGAGTAAAGTGAAATACCATAAGGCTGTGAAACGGTTGCACTTCACAGCTTTTGTTTTTATGACAGTGTAACGCGGAGTGCTGACATCTGTGTCGATGTTTTGCGTAAAAATAGCCCGAACTGTCGTGCAGATCGAGCTGTGCTTTGCGTAAAGGCAAATAAAAACCTCCCTGCGTGAACAGGGAGGTGATTGACTTGACCAATAGTTGACCAAAGAGTTTGAAACACTCGCAAAGTGCGTAGATACGCAGGTTTTGAGGTATCTGATTATCTCTTGCTGAACTGAGGAGCGCGACGAGCAGCCTTGAGACCGTACTTCTTTCTCTCCTTCATTCTTG
>CADBNS010000023.1 GCA_902796065.1 Ruminococcus flavefaciens | reverse complement strand
GGCTTGGGAGCTGCCTTTTCTTCACGTTTCGGCTCAGTCTTAGGTGCGGACTTCTCCGCCTTTGGAGCCTCCGGCTTTGCAGGTGCAGCAGCCTTGTTTTCCCTGACTGTCTCCGGCTTTGGAGCTGCCTTTTCTTCACGTTTCGGCTCAGTCTTAGGTGCAGACTTCTCCGCCTTGGGAGCCTCCGGCTTTGCAGGTGCAGCAGCCTTGTTCTCCTTGACTGTCTCCGGCTTTGGAGCTGCCTTTTCTTCGCGTTTCGGCTCAGTCTTGGGCGCTTCAGCCTTGGTTATCTCCATGGTATTTAGCTTCACCTCAGGCTTTGGTGCGGACTTCTCCGCCTTCGGAGCCTCAGGCTTCACCTCACTGACAGGCACCTCCGGACGAGTCTCCATGAGGCTCTCCGGCGTCGGCACCTCCTTCGCGCCGCGCTTTACGTCAGCTGAGCGTACTACCCTTGCTGCACCGGCTGCACTTCGCTTTACCGGACGCACCTTCACTACCTTCGCCCTGACTGCGCCTTTATTATCACTTTTTTCACTCTGTTCCTCCGAAGCTGCTGCGGATGCTGCTGCCTTTTTCTCCTTCTCGCAGAAAGGACAGGACTTGTTCTTATCAGCATCATAGTAGTGAGCTTCCGGACACTTTACCATTTTCATAATTCTGATCACTCCAAAAGTAAACGGGTCATTTGAAATATATTATAACTAAACAATAATATATCAATATAATTATAGCAGAAATATATGGAAAAATCAACAAATGCAAGGTAACTCCGCAAAAATTTGTAGACAATAACAAAAACGACTATTAAGTTTAGTGGCACAGGCTTGATTTATCGACCTTCCTTTAATCCCCATTTGTGCATATTACACAATCACGATACGGAAAAATGCCCGCACAGCTCCCTGCGCAGGCATCACATCGTTACTTTTACCGTGAACCATTCGCCCTCACGGCTGGCAGTTATCTCACCGCCCAGCAGCTCCGTGAACTGCTTTGCGATGGCAAGTCCCAGACCGGTATTGCCCCTTGTGCGTGAGATGTCGGTGGTGTAGAACTCATCGAACACTCTTGATACGTCCAGTTCATCGTCGATGATCTGGTTGCGGAAGGTAAGGACAGTCCGCTCACCCTGCGCCGCGCTGATATACAGCGTACCCGTACCGTGCTTGAATGCGTTGCTGATTAGATTATCGAATATTCTCATGAGCATATTGCGGTTGGAGTTTACCTTGATATGGCGGTCACTGCACTCAAACTCTATCATTCTGCCCCGTGAGGAGTAGTCGTCGTAGTAGTGCGCTATAGCCTCCTCCACAGCACCCACTATGTTCAGCTCCGAAAGCTCCGGCTCATGACCGCCGGATATAACGCTGGAGAACTCAAAGAATGCGTTTATCAGCTCCTCCAGACGGCGCAGTCTCAGCTCCACGATACCCAGCTCGCGCTCACGCTCCTCATCGGAAAGTCCGGGATCCTGCAACAGGTCGATATACCCCAGCGCAGAGGTCAGCGGAGTACGCAGGTCGTGGGAGATATTTGTGAGCATCTGCTCCATATCGTGGCTCTTGCGCTTGTAGACCACCTCATTCCGGCGCAGCTCCTTGAGCATGATGTTTATGGAGCGTATCAGCGCCCTGCTGGTGCCGGAGGTGTGTATCAGTTCATTGGTATCCGCCTTGAATAGCCGTTTCATCTGCCTGACGATGCTGTGTTCCTCATAAACGCGCATTATCAGCATGGATCCCAGAATCACCACAGCTGCGGACAGGATAATTATTGCCGTATACATAATTCCTCCGTGTTATTTTATGTCCAGTCTGCGGAAAAGCGTATAACCTGCTCCGTAGCTCAGCGCCATGACTGCCGCACAGACCAGTGAGCTTGTTATTGTGTAACTGAGCGCAACGTCAGTGACAGACCTCAGCATGATGACCATAATGTCGTATTTTTGCAGGAAATGCAGCCGCTTCACAGAATCCGTAAGCAAATAGATCAGCGAAAATCCTTCCGGAAGGAGAATGCCAAGAATGTTGTACAGTACTCCGCTGCGAACCACGAATGCCAGCAGCACATAAACTGAGGTCAGCGCCATTATCGCCGGTATCTGCCGGCAGAACGATCTGAACACCACAGCTCCGCCGGCAGATACCGCACTGCCGTTGATGATACGGCTTACCCAGAATATGATGAACGAATGCACAGCTGTTCCGGCGATCGCAGCAAGATTCACCACAAGCACCTTTGATGCGAAGTATCTACCCCGTCCCACAGCTGATGACAGGGTATTCTTGATGCAGCCGCAGGTAAAGTCCTGATTTATGGAGACTCCGGCGGCAACAAGGACAAAATACAGCATATTGAAATTACATGACAGCGCCGCCCTGTCGTACTGATAGCCGCTGCTGAGCGTCATTTCCCTCAATACTTTTATGGGCAGCTCCTGAAGCTCACCGTAGCTTTTCTCCTTAATGAGTTCCATCATCGGCTGAGACACGATCGTTTCCGCCTGAAAAAGGCCAAGAAGGTCGGTGGTGCCGATGGCAGCCGGCGCAATATTTACCACGGAGGCGATCACAGCATACAGCACAAGGGCTATGGGTATTATAAGGACCTTCGACCGCAGAAGCCGGTAAATGTCGGAGCGTATCATATTTATCACTGCTTGTCACCTCCGATGATAGAGATAAAGAAGTCCTCAATGGACAGTCCGGATTCGTACAGTGCAGAGACCTCCACGCCGCCCTGCACCAGTATACGGTTGATCTCCGCCGAAGACGCGGCGGACTGATATATCCTCAGCTGACTTGTATCAGTCACGGTATAATCCGTCAGTGAGAGCTGCTCCTCCAGCAGGGCAACGGCTCTGGAAGCATCATTGGTCTCCACGGCGGTGTACCTCATGCATTCCTTGTTCAGCTCAGCTTTGGTCATACTGCGTATTATCCGTCCGCCGTCGATGAACATGAAGCGGTTTGCGATGGTGTACAGCTCCGTGAGTATGTGGCTGGAGATGATGAAGGTGATACCCTTTTCACGGTTCATGCAGAGTATGCTCTCACGCAGTTCGCTGATGCCGGTGGGATCAATGCCGTTATTGGGCTCGTCCAGAAAAACAATGTCGGGGTCGTCCAGAAATGCCAGAGCGATACCGAGACGCTGTTTCATTCCCAGCGACAGCTTCCGGAATTTCTTCTTCCTCTCATCGTACATTCCCACTGTACGCAGCGCCTCATCGATATTGGCATCATCGGTGATGCCCCTCTGGAGGGCATAGTATTTCAGATTCTGTCCGGCAGTAAGGTTCGGGAAGAATGCCGGACGCTCAATAAGACTGCCCACACGGTGCATTATGGAGGAGATCTCACCGGCAGACCTGTCAAGTACGGTATATTCGCCGGAATCAGCGCTGTTAAGACCAGTCAGGACACGGAAGAGCGTAGTCTTGCCGGCACCGTTCCTGCCTATGACAGCGCAGATGTCACCGCGGTAAACGGTGATGTCCACGGAATCAAGTGCAGCAGTTCTGCCGTATTTTTTGGTAAGTCCCTTTGCAGAGATCACGGGCTTGTTCATTGGCTCATCTCCTATAAGAGTTATCAGATACAGGATAACATAAATACGTGAAAAAACAGATAAAAAGAGGTTAAAAAAACATTAATCCGTCAGCGGTCAGTCTTTTTTCAGCCTGTATCCGATGCCCCAGACGGTCTCTATGTAGTCGTTGTCGGGATCGCACTCCTTCAGTTTCTTGCGTATCTTGCTGATATGGACCTTGAGGGTATTGTCGTCGGCACTGTCCTCATAGTTCCAGACAGTATCGAAAATGGCGGTCTTTGTACAGGTCCAGCCGGGCTTCTGCATGAGCATATACAGCAGGTCGAACTCCAGCCGTGACAGCTCACAGGGCTTTCCGCAGCACTTAACGGAGTAGTCCTCCTTGTTTGCAGTGATGTTCCTGTAGGTCAGCTCACCGGACTTCACACTCTCACCGCCGGAACGCAGTCTGGCTCCGATACGTGCAAGAAGCTCCTCATTATTGAACGGCTTGGTCACGTAGTCATCGGCTCCGCAGTCAAAGAGGTCCACCTTCTTCGCAATGTCATGCACCGCGCTGACCACTATCACAGGCACACTGTTCTTCTTTTTGAGTTCACCGATGATCTCATCGCCGCTCTTGCCGGGAAGCATCAGGTCAAGAAGTATCAGGTCTATCTCCGGACTGTGTGCAAGCAGAGCCTCGGTTCCGGAGAATGCGCTGACCGTCTCATAGCCGCTGCGTCTGAGAAGGATACTGAGCATATTGTTTATATCAGTGTCATCTTCTACAATCAGTATTTTTTTACTCATGGTTACACCCCATTTATCATTTTCATACATTAAATTATATCATTTCCTGTACACAATTGCAAGTACCTGCTTTCACATCCCTGTTTTTGCAAAAAAATTGAAAAAGTTGTGAAAAATGGCTCTTCCGCTATTGAAATTCTTGTAGAGTTATGTTATAATGTATTTAGATATAGAAAATTTAAGTTAAATCGTATATAATAATTTGCAAGAAGGACTGAGACAATGAGAAGATTTTTACGCCTGTTACCGGCAGCCCTTATTGCTGTTATATCCCTTAACAGCTGCAATTCCACCGTTCATTCTGCTGTTCCGCAGTTCACGGCTGTGTATGAACAGACAGTTGATAATCCCGAACCAGATGCAAACAGCGGCTCTGAGGACGACTCCGAGCCTGATAATACATTAGTGCTCTCCAGCTACAGTTCCGACCCCGACAAGCTCTACGAAAGGCTCCGCGAAGCCCTTCACGGCTACAATTCCACCATCGATTTCAGCGGAAAGATACAGCAGGATATGGTCTTTACCGCTATCCACAGACTCATGGAGGAGGATCCCGACATCTTCTGGCTGGACGGCTGCACTGTTTCCACTGACGCTAAGCATACACAGATAGAGATCCACGTATTCAATAACTATTCCGCAGAGCAGATACGCGAGATGCATACCGCTCTGGTCGCTGCTGCTGACGATATTATCGCTCAGGTGCCGCAGGACGCCTCAGACTACGACAAGATACTCTTCGTTCATGACTATCTCGTCCACACAACTGAGTACGATACCGCCGGAGCTGACGCTGACAAACGCGGTATCTGGGGTACCTCCTACGGCTGTCTCGTCAGAGGCAAAGCCGTTTGTCAGGGCTATGCAGAGGCTTTCAAGTATATCATGAACCGTCTGGGCATCGAATGCGGTGTGACTACCGGTGAGACCGACGGCGAACGCCATGCGTGGAACTACGTCATGGCTGACGGTGAGTACTACTGGATAGACGTCACCTGGGACGACCCTATCTCCGACGACGATACCACTGATAACCTGCGTTACACCTACTTCCTCATAAACGACGATATGCTCGCAAGAAGCCGCACTATCATTCCAAAGGACGACAGATTCGTACCTGTCTGCACCAGTCTTGATAATAACTACTTCGTGCATAACGGCTGCTACCTAAGCGAATATTCCATCGCTGCCATCGCCGATATTATGGCTCAGCATACCGATGAGCGGGAGGTCTCCATTCTCTGCGCAGATGAGGAGGTCTACGCTGAGACTATCAGCAGACTTATCGAAGATGCCGAAATATGGAAGGCTGCCGCCAGAGTTGAGCTGGGCGAGCAGGTATTCTTCGCTCAGGACGATGAAGCTCTGATCATTTCAATCAAATTCTGACAATATGGCGGACTGCGACAAGTCCGCCATTTTTATATCTCATTTTCTGTCAATATGACTAATTTTACTTTTTTCGGTAATTTTACTCATTTTTTCTTGACTAATCCCATTACAAATGGTATAATATACATGAAAGAGTGTATTATACTTTGACAGACAGACGGAGGTGAGCTTATGTTTTTTCAGTCAACCAGGATTAACCTTGCCGACTATACTCCTGTCGGTGATATTACTGTTATGTCTCTTTCGATGATAATGTGCTTCCTGCTTTGGCAAACATACGTCAGAAAAGGCAAAAGCGTTAAAAAGATGTTCACTCTTCTTATTAATATATCGACGGTCGCACTTCTTCATCTCATCTACGAAATGATGCTATACGCTCAGGTCGTGCATCCCATACCTGCGCATCTGTTTCGCCTTGCTTACTGCATCGGCCTTACTACGGTACTGTTCTTCTACATACGCTATCTCCACGAACCGCTGTGGATACCAATAAAAGGTCAGAGGCGCTTCAGCATTGAAACACTTATAGTTCTGGGAATTACTCTGATTTCAGACGTTTTCTGTACGATCAGAGGCGTCGGCTTCCGGTTCGATGAGAACGGTGCTTTTCACTATGGCTTCAACTGCTTTGAGATAACCTACTCACTTATGTTGATCCTTTCATTCTATATCATTGTCAAGTACCGCAGCAGAGTAATAAAACAGGTTTTCTGGGGTCTTATCGTCTCCAATATGATCGCTGTTACCCTGCTTATAGTCCAGCAGATCTGCGATCAGGTCTCTTATACCACCGTAGCGTATTTCTGCCCGGCTATAGGTCTTCTGTTCATGTTCCACTCCAACCCCTACGACATCGAAACAGGCGCTATTTCCGGCAGATACCTTGAGCATGAGATCTCAGACGCTATGGAAAAGAATACGCCCATGCTCCTCATGTCCTGCATGATGGTTGATTTCTCCAAAGCCATAAAGACAAGCAATGAGCTGAAATATGAGTTCTACAGCTTCTTTCGCCAGAATATCAAGAAGGGTATCCTCTATACCTTCCAGGACGAACGCTTCATTCTCACTCTCAGGATCAGGAACAGAAACGATCTTGAAAAGCTCATCGATAAAATGCTCAGCGACTTCCACAAAAGCTACGAAAAGTTCAAGATCGACTACAAGATCGTCATTGCTGAGACTGATAAGCTCATCTCTGACCCTGCTGACTATTCCAGGCTTATTGCTTCCGTGGAGGAAAATATGCCATTCAACAACGTCCACCGCGTTGCTCAGGACGATATAAAGCAGTTCTACGACAGCAGCTATATCATCAGTCAGCTGGAGGACATCGCTCTCCATAAAGACCTCAACGACCCCCGCGTCGTGGTTTTCTGCCAGCCGGTCTTCAATATCTCCACCGGTATGTACGATACAGCTGAGGCTCTCATGCGCTTGCAGCTGGAAAAAACCGGTATGGTGTTCCCGAACCAGTTCATTTCCCTGGCTGAGCAGAATAACGCTATCCATGCACTTAGTATGATCATACTCAACAAGACCTGCAGCGCTATCCGCGATTTCCTTGAGGACGGTCTGGAGCTCAGACGTATCTCCGTAAACTTCTCTACCATCGATCTGCGTTATGAGAACTTCTGCGATGAGGTCAAGCATATCATCGAACGCAATGGTATCCCCTACGATAAGATCGCCGTTGAGATCACAGAATCCCGTAACGACGCCGACTTCAACCTCATGAAACAGCGCGTTGAACAGCTACAGAAGCTGGGTATCAAATTCTACCTCGATGACTTCGGCACAGGCTACTCCAACTTCGAGCGTATCATGGAGATACCCTTCGATATTATCAAGTTCGACCGCTCTATGCTCATTGAGACCAATAAAAGCGCCGCTTCACTCTATATGGTCAGCACCTTCGCTGATATGTTCAATAATCTGCATTACTCCGTCCTTTTTGAGGGCGTTGAGGACGATACCGATGAGAAAAAATGCGTCGGTATGAACGCTAAGTACCTGCAGGGATTCAAGTATTCGCGGCCTATCCCTATCGCTAAGCTCCGCGAATTCATTTCAATTCTTCCCGAATCGGTCAGCGTATAAACTATTTTCAGGAGGTCTATAATGGGTCTGCATTTCCGCAAGAGTTTCAAAATCGGTAAGTTTCTGAAGATCAATGCCAATAAGTCTGGTCCAAGTATCACTGTCGGCGGCAAGAAATTCAAGCTTACCCTCAATAAGAAAAAAGTCACAGCAAGTCTCCCCGGTACCGGTATCTCTTACGATGCTAAGCTGAACGGGAAAAAGAAACCTAAGAAGTAACAAAATGCCCGATATTCTGCGATTTACAGAGTATCGGGCATTGTTATTCATATCAGCCTGTGTAGTCCGACAAAAGAAGATAATCCGGCGGATCGTTCTCCTCATGCTTTTTAAGATCAGCTTTGGTGCCGGTGAAATAGTATCCGTTCCAGTATGAAAAACCTGACGGAGCATGCTTCTTTTCCCCTGCCACCTTAAACAGTGGACGCTGGAATACAAGGCGCTCTCTTTTTTCGTCCTCAGGTATCTGAGAGATAGGTCTGCCAAAAAGCTCCTCGTCCCCTTCCATGTACAGTCCTGCCTCGTCCAGTATAGTCGCAGCGTAGTCTGTAAGGGAGATCGGCGATGCGCAGTACTGTATACTCCGTATCCTACACAGGAGAGGCGCGATGGGCTGTACATCACCCGATCAGACGTTTTGTCAAGTTCAACTATGACACCGGAGAGGGAGCGATGGATAGGCTCGTGCATGACGGATATGCTTACTGGGAAACAGTCAATTCGCCAAAGATCACATACGAATGCAAGATAGCGAATATGAAGCATGACCCACGGTATGCGGATTTCATGAAGTTGCAGGAGTACAACTACGGTGACCGCGGCCGGATATACTGTCCTGAGCTTGACATAGACACTATACAGCAGATAACAGCTGTAGAAAAGAACGAGATCACCGGTGACTATATCACCGTGATACTCGGCAACCTTGCGGACAGCCTGTGCAGACCTACATATATGGGAAGCACAATCAGCACCGGCAGGAGCACGGAAGATACTGCTATGAAGGCAATGCAGGAACAGGTCAATGAAATGAAGCTCAAGATGATACGAAACTGGGGCGGAGCT
>CADBNS010000022.1 GCA_902796065.1 Ruminococcus flavefaciens | reverse complement strand
ACAGCCCGTCGGCGGATTTTTGCCTTGTCACCGACAAAATTATGCCTGAAAATCCGTACATTCACCCTATGTGGACAGGTTCTAAAATGCTCCGGATACAGTGTTCCGGAGCATTGTTCATTATATCAGGTCTGCAATGTCATAAATAAGGCGTTCTGTCTTCTCCCAGCCGAGACACGGATCGGTTATGGACTTGCCGTAGATATGCTCGTTTCCGTCTATCTTCTGCGCACCGTCCTCTATGTAGCTCTCGATCATGAAGCCCTTTACAATACTGCGTATATCGCTGTTATAGCGGCAGTTGTTCAGTACCTCCTTCACAATTCGCGGCTGTTCAAGATGACGCTTGCCGGAGTTGCAGTGGTTGGAGTCGATTATTACTGCCGGATTAGCAAATCCCTTCTGTGCGTACATATCCGCCAGAAGCTGTATATCCTCATAGTGGTAGTTCGGCATACTCTGTCCGTGATTGTTCTCATATCCGCGGAGTATGGCGTGTGCAAGGGGATTGCCCTTTGTTACTACCTCCCAGCCGCGGTAGAGGAAGGTGTGACCGGACTGTGCTGCTTCCAGTGAGTTCATCAGCACCGGTATACTTCCGCTGACCGGATTTTTCAGTCCGACGGGTATATTAAGTCCGCTGGCAGTAAGTCTGTGCTGCTGATTCTCCACGGAACGTGCGCCGACTGCTACGTATCCCAGCAGGTCGTTGAGGTAGCGGTGGTTTTCGGGATACAGCATCTCGTCTGCACAGGTGAAGCCGGTCTGCTCAATTGCGTGAAGGTGCAGCTTTCTTATAGCTACGATGCCCTTGTACATATCAGGTCCCTTGGTGGGGTCAGGCTGATGGAGCATTCCCTTGTAGCCCTTGCCTGTGGTACGTGGCTTGTTGGTGTATATTCTGGGCACTATCAGCACCTTGTCAGCTACCTTCTCCTGTACCTCCCTGAGGCGGTTTATGTAATCGAGTACGCTGTCCTCGCTGTCCGCCGAGCACGGACCTATGACCAGCAGTATCCTGCTGTCCTTGCCGCTGATAACATCGCATATCTGGCTGTTGCGGGCTTCTATCACCTTGCTGAGCTCTGCGGAAACGGGATACTCCGCCTTGACCTCCTGAGGGATAGGCAGCTTGCATTTAAAATCCATATTCATATTGAACACTCCTTATGTCTTTATATGTTAGCGTAAGTTAACTTTATACTATAACCGAGCCGTCAGGCTCCAGCAAGTATTATACCACATATCAGTTCTCCGGTCAATATTCCGTTTGTTCAAGAAATATTAAGATTTTCGCATATATTTACTATTTGACTTTGATACAGCCTTCTGATATAATGTATTCTGCAAGTTTTAAGAAGAATGGACGGAGGTAAATATGAACAAGAAATTACTATCATTAATAATTGCAGGCTGTATCTGCACTGTTTCGTCAATGTCAGCTGCTCCCGGGATAATCAGTGCTGATGCCGCTCAGCTCATCGCAAGTCTGCGCGGTATTTCAGTCGAAAAGGACGTTATTGCGGTGGGAGAGTCCCTGCCGCTGGTTTTTGATTGGAGCAACGGCGCTCTGCCGGAGGTCACATTCTCCTCCAGTGACGAGTCAGTGGCAGCAGTTGACGAAAAGGGCGTTATCACCGGTATCAGCAGCGGTACTGCGGTGATCTCCGCTTCAGTCAATCCCAAAGCAGCTCCCAAAACTGTCACTGTCACCGTATCCGACGAGGTGACTGAAAGTGTGACATACAACACATCTGAGATGAAGCTGGGCGATAAGTTCCGCAAGTACGATGTGCTGCACTGTGACACTCCCAACAAGGGCAGAGCTGCCAATGTGGTCAATACCAAGGGAAGCTACGATGTTGTGTTCATCAGCGAGGGCGACTACAGGCTCCCGTTCGATGCGGAACTGGTGGGTATTGACGGTCTTTACATCTACCTTGCTCCGCAGATAGACGGTATAACCTACCTCGACGGCAGAACTCTCAATCCCGGCGATACTATCGACCGCAGCACTCACCTGCTCTGCTACGACTATGTTATCAACAGGTGCGTCTTTCCGGTGTTCCTACCTGAGTACTACGGCAAGTACATCGGTGAGGGTACCATCAGGCTCAAGGAGATCGACCACGAGAAGAAGACTATCACTCTGGAAGCCGTTTCTGAGGACGCTCCCACGCTGTCAGGCGATGTGAACAAAGACGGTGAGGTATCTGTAGCTGATGCGGTCATGCTCCAGAAATGGCTCATGAACGCCGCTGATGCTGAGCTTGGCGACTGGACTGCTGCCGATCTCAACGGCAACGGCAGGCTTGATGCTTTCGATATGTGCCTCATGCGAAAGCTGCTCTCTCAGGAAGAACCAGCCGAAGAATCAGCCGAATAATAATACGGACCGGTCACGATACTCAGTCGTTTCCGGTCCATTTTTTATTTATCATGCGCCATGTAAGTCCGATTATCATCCGCACCATGCCCGACAGATAGCGTATCGGCTCAAAAGGCGTCATATAGCCGTCGTCCGGAGCTCCGCCGCGCAGTATCCTGCCCTCAAAAAACAGGTGCTCCGTCAGCAGTCCGTCGATGTCCCTGATGGAATACCGCCAGTACGGCTTTGCCATCTCCACGCTGCCGCTGAGCTCAATGCACTTCGCTGTGAAGGACATACAGTTATCAGCGTGAGGTATGCGGAATCCGCCAACTATCGGCATTGTCGCCATGGAAAACAGATTGAACAGCATATCCTTGTCCGCCTCGCACTTCGCAATGTAGTCCATGACTGCTGCGTACCCCGCATCGCTGACCGGCAGCCTGAATATCTTCGCACGGAAATATCTGTGCCTGCCGAATGCGTAATAATAGCGGTATTCGTGAGTTATCCCAGCCTCAAAGGGAAAGCTGTGGTAACGGCGGGAAAAGCTGATGAAGTCGGTCATGGAGCGGTCTGCGGTAACTGCGATGTGCGTGTAGGGATAGCGCGTTATGCACCGTGCAGCTGCACCAAGTCCGGTGTGAGCCTTTATCAGTACGATGTACAGCTCCCTCATTTCTCGAACTCCTTCAGTCTCCTGAACAGTGCTATAGCCATGCGAACCATCTCATAGTACATCGGCACCATTCCTATAACCATGAGTATGTCCCCTGCCATTACTCCGATGCCGAAAATGCTGAATATCACCTTCGTCCGGAATATCATCGCAAGAATACACAGCACCGTATACGCTATGTGAGCTTCAATGGGTCCAAGACGCGGGAACTGAAACTCGTTGTAGTAGATGATATAGTTCATCATGGTAACGTTCATTACCCCGTAAAGCGGAGCCGCAAAAGCTGCCGGAGCAAGATGCACATAGGGAGTAAGTCCGAAGGCGAGTATCAGGAAGGTGGATATGAGTACGTCTGTTATCAGGTCGAAATACGCCCCTGCTCTTGAGGACATTCCCCTCGTCCGCGCAACATAGCCGTCAAGCACATCAGCCGTCATATGTACGAACAGTCCCAGTATAGTGCCGATGAAGAAATACGGCGTGATATTCGCAAGAAATGCGCATATTATGGCGAACAGACCGCCCAGTGCTCCCACAGCCGTTACCTGATTCGGCGTTGCGCTCGCCGGTATGTGCTTGCCTATGAGCTTGTACATAAGCTGCTGATACCCCGTTTCCAGCTTGCTTGGTATCAGCTTCTTTACCGGATTTTTATATGTCTCTCCCATTTTTATCCTCCGAATCTGAACAGATTCTTCACCATTGAGCCTATGAAGAACCTGTAGTCTATAAAGTCATAGATACCCTGCCTCCACGCACGTAAAAACAGGCGTATCAGCAGTACATGATAGTGGAAATAATACCTTCTCACTGACATCTCCGACGGCTGTGCAACTACGTGCAGGTAGTCCCAGTGGGACGGGTCGTGAGTTATCAGCCTGCCGCGGTAGCTGTTTATCAGTTCTGTATTCATTTCCGGCGTAAATATCGATACCGCAGCGTGTCTGAGGTCGTTGCGCTTCACCCATTTCCATATGCTGCGGAAGTCAGCTGCGGTAAAGTCCAGGTCAGTGATGAACATACCCATAGCGTTTATGCCAAGTGAGTTCAGCAGCCGTATCGCCCTGACGTTAGTCGCATCGTCCGAGCGCTTGGAATATACTTCAAGACGCCTGTCATCAGCCGCCTCAATGCCTACCAGCACGTAGTAAAGGCCTATGCTCCGCAGTTTGCGCATAAGCTCAGGGTGTGCAGCGATAAAGTCCGCCCTGCCGTAGCACACATAGCGCTTGTGGATATTCCGCACACGTATGAGCTTCACGAACTGCTCAAGGCGCTCCTCACCGAACAGGAAATCGTCGTCGATGATGTAGATGTTGTCGCACTCTATCTGCGCTATCTCGTCCACAACGTCTGCTATGTCCCGCACGGAGTATACTCCGCAGTTCATTCTGTTCCTGATGCAGAAGCTGCACCTGTACGGGCAGCTGTAGGCTGTGCGGACATGAGCTGCCGGAAGCAGTTCAAGATAGCGGTAGCGGTCTGAGTGCTGATAGAAGTAGGTGCGGTCCGGTCTGGGAAGGTCACGTATATCGTCCGGCACAGCCTTGTTCACTATCCACTTTCCATCGCGCTTCCAGCACACTGAGCTGACACTCTCCGGCGGTGTACCGCGCAGTATCTCCCTTATAGGTGAGGGGTCAAAGCCGGTGAATACATAATCTGTGCAGTCGTTGAAAAAGTGGCTGTAGCAGCGCTGCGCATGGAGTCCGCCTATCATTGTGACCGCGCCGCAGGACTTAGCCTCCGCCGCGTACTCCTTCATGAAGTTCTCCTGACGGGTCCTGCCGCAGATGTATACCACCGACGGTCTCAGCTCACGGAGTCTTGCAGCAAAGGATACCTTCTCCACCTGACCGTCCCAGATATACGGTCTGTAGCCCTCATCGCGGAGCATCGCACAGATATACTCAAGCTCCAGCGGCTCATTATCGATGATGCCTGCGAAATTGTACTTGGTACGTGATATTTCCGGGTGTACAAGCAGTACCTTGTCATTCTTTTTCATATCCCATCGCCTCCGGTTTTCAGCTCATTGTAGGCTATCTTTCCCACAAGTGTCTTTGGCAGCGACTTATAGAATACTATCTCCCTCGGAAGCGCATAGCGGGCTATCTCCTTTTTCAGCATACCCATCAGCTCTTTACGCAGCTGTTCCTCGTCGGTACCATCAGCCGCAACTACACACGCTTTGACCTTCTCGCCCATTATCTGGTCCGGTACACCTACAACTGCGCACATTATAACGCTGCTGTGGGAGCTTATGACCTCCTCGATATTCTGTGGGTAGATATTGTAGCCGCCGGATACTATCATTCGCTTCATTCTCTGACGGAAGTATACATATCCCTCCTCATTCATGCAGCCTATGTCACCGGTGTGGAGCCAGATATATCCGTCATCGCGCTTTTTCAGCACAGCTGCGGTCTCCTCCGGTTCCTTGTAGTAGCCTTTCATGACTGACGGTCCGCGGAGAATTATCTCTCCCTCCTCACCGGACGGAAGCTCTGCACCGTCAGGACCTATGACCTTGTAGAAGGTATCCGCATATGGCAGTCCCACGCTCAGCAGGTCGTCGGAGTCCTCCGGCATGAGGCAGCTTCCTGTGACGCACTCCGTAAGTCCGTAGCCCTCACGCACTTTTGTACGGCAGCCATGCTCTGCAAGCATCGCATTCAGCTTTTTCTTAGTGGACGGTGCAAGAGAGTCTCCGCCGGATATGATACATTTCAGGAAGTCCAGTTTTTTCCCGTCGAAGCTCTTGTTAACTATCATTGCTTCGTATATTGCCGGAACTCCTGCGATTATGTCGGGTCTGTACCTGAACAGCAGCTTGTGGAAATCCGCTGCGGAAAACTTAGGCTGAAGCACAGCCGTACCGCCCAGCACAAGCATAGTGTGAATGCATACGCCCAGTCCGAATCCGTGGAATACCGGCATGACAGACAGCATCTTTATACCCGGCTCCAGTCCGCCGCAGGCATCGATGCTATGTGTCGCCAGTGCGTTGAAGTTCATATTGCTCAGCATGATGCCCTTTGGTCTGCCGGTAGTACCGCCGCTGTAGAGTATAGCCGCAGTATCCTCAGCTCCGCCGTGAGTGTTCTCGCCCGACCTGCCGGCGCCTCCGGACATGAACTGCTTCCAGTCAGGGATACTGCTCTCCGGCGGCTTTTTCTTATTAGTTATGGCGTAACCTATCTTTATAAGGGGCGGCATACTCTCACTGACGCTGACTCTCACAGCTTTCAGTTCCGGACATTTCTGCATGACACGCTCTGTCTTGTCTGCGATGAGGTCAACGCAGAATATCAGTCTGCTCTCTGTCAGCTCCACAAAGCGCACTATCTCATTCTCCGCAGACATGGGGTGTATCATATTTGCTGCGGCTCCTATCATATTCGCCGCATAGAACAGGTATACAGCCTCCGGTGTGTTCGGAAGGCATACTGATACCATATCTCCCTTTTTTACGCCAGCCGCAGTCAGTGCTCCGGCGCACAGCTTTATATTCTCAATGAGCTGTCTGTAGCTCACCTTCCTGCCGAAATAGTTCAGTGCACAATAGTCCGGATACTGCTCCGCTTTCTGCGCGATAAGGTCAAATAACGAACATTCGGGGTATTCAAGATGTCTTTTCATTTCTTCTCCCAGCTTTCATACGTAGTGTAGTGTCTGAGCTTCAGTTCCTCCGGCGGCATATTCTCACGCAGCAGATTCGCAATGGCTTCATAGAGCATTCTGTTAGTCTGCTCCGGTGTATCTGCTGCCTTTATAGGACTGCCGAAAACTACCCTTACTCTGTGCCGCGGAAACAGCTTGTACTCCCCTGTTATCGCATAGGGTACTATTTCTGCTCCCGTCCGTGAAGCCATGACCGCAGCTCCGAACTTGAACGGCAGCAGCAGTTCAGATGTATAGTTGCGCTTTGCTTCAGGGGACACATTCACAAGCTCGCCGTGTTCAATGGCGTCTACCGCAGCTTCAAGAGCCGCCGGATTATGCTTTGCATGGAGGTCCACCGGTATAGTACCCGCACTTCTGAAAAGAAAGCCGAATGCTCCGTCGTGCAGCGCCTTTTTCGCCAGCGTCCGGACCACACGTTTCGTGGAGATGTCAATGAGTATCGGATCAAATGCGTGTTTGTGGTTTCCGGCGATAACAGCCGGTCCCTGTGCCGGGATATTCTCCCGTCCTATGACCTGCGGTCTGTAGAGTATCCTGAACACCGGACCCAGTACGAACCGGAGAGTTTTATAAAAAGTATACATTTTCTCACTCCAAATCTCTTTATCACATTTATTATAGTCTCATACGCCTTCTTTGTCAATGAGGTGAAGCTCCATGCTGATATGATACCTCATACCCGGCGGAAAATGTAGCTGAGGATTGTAACTTTCTCAGTGACATATGTAATATCATGCCCTGCGACTCATTGATTTGCTGTGCAAGCTATGGTATAATATTTTCATGACATACTACAGGAGGTGCTGATATGACCGCACTTATTCTCGCATCAGGCAAAGGCACACGTATGGGCAGTCTCACTTCTGACCGTCCGAAATGCATGACTCCCCTGCCGGACGGAGATACCATTCTCAGCCGCCAGCTCAGACAGCTGTGCAATGCAGGTATCACCAGAATAGTGATAACTACCGGAGCTTTCGCCGATGTACTCACAGACTATGCCTCATCGCTGGACATACCTGCGCAGCTGGTCTTTGTACACAATCCGGACTTTGAACGCACTAACTATATCTACTCCATGTTCCTTGCGGATAAGGAGCTGTCCGGCGATATACTGCTGCTCCACGGCGACCTCGTATTCGAGGATACTGTACTCGGTATGATACTGGAGGCTCCGGCAAGTACTATGGCTGTCAGCACGACCCTGCCGCTGCCGGAAAAGGACTTCAAGGCTGTTATCAGTGACGGGCATATCTCCGCAGTAGGTATCGGATTCATGGAGAACTCCGCTGCTGCTCAGCCGCTGTACAAGCTCACAGACAGGGACAGGCAGATATGGTTCAGCAGGATAGCTGAGTACTGCCGCAGCGGTGACGACAAAAAACTTACCTGCTATGCCGAGAATGCGCTCAATGAGGTGTCGGGCCAGTGCGATATACGTCCCACTGACTTCACAGGACTGCTCTGCGCTGAGATAGATACTCCCGCGGACCACGCCGCAGTTTCAGACAAGCTCAGCAGACTGCGGGACAGAAGTGTGTATATGTGCTTCTCCTCAGATGTGATACACAGCGGTCATGTGGAGATAATCCGGAAAGCTGCGGCTCTCGGCAGACTGACCGTCGGCATCATGACCGATGAGGCAGTCACCGCCTACAGGCACCTCCCACTGGTGCCATACAGCGACCGCGCCCTTATGTTCAGCAATATCACCGGAGTTGAAAACATCGTACCCCAGTCATCGCTGAGCTACAGCGATAATCTTCGTGAACTGAGACCTGATATAGTCGTCCACGGTGACGACTGGCGCAGCGGCTTCCAGAGACCGGTACGTGATGAGGTCATGAAGGTACTCGGTGAATACGGCGGTCAGCTGGTGGAGTTCCCGCACTCCGATGATCCATGCGCCCATATCACGGAACAGCGTATGCGCGCTGAACTGGCACTGCCCGACCACCGCCGCGGCAGACTGCGGAAGCTGCTGACCATGAAGCGTCCGGTCACAGCTATCGAGGCGCACAGCGGTCTGACAGGTCTCATCGCGGAGAATACACGCATATATGAAAACGGCACCGTAAGGCAGTTCGATGCTATGTGGATCTCATCGCTGTGCGACTCCACCTCACGGGGCAAGCCGGACATCGAGCTGGTAGACCTGACCTCACGTATGCGCACTGTCAACGAGATAATGGAGGTCACTACCAAGCCGGTCATATTCGACGGTGATACCGGCGGCCTCACTGAGCATTTCGTCTATACCGTCCGCACCCTCGAGCGTACAGGCGTATCCATGGTCATAATCGAGGACAAGACGGGGCTGAAGAAGAACTCACTGTTCGGGACCGAGGTAGCCCAGACGCAGGCGGACATTCAGGATTTCTGCCGGAAAATAGCTGCCGGAAAAGCCGCACTAAAGACCGATGAGCTGATGATATGCGCACGTATCGAGAGCCTTATCCTCGGCAAAGGCACAGATGATGCGCTGAAGCGTGCCCTTGCATACACCGCTGCCGGAGCAGATGCTATCATGATACACAGCCGCAGCTCCGCGCCTGATGAGGTCATCGGCTTCGCTGAGCGATTCCGCAGATGTGACAGTACAACTCCGCTGGTATGCGTACCCACAAGCTACTGCACCGCTACTGAGGAGATGCTGCGTGATGCCGGCATAGACCTGATAATATACGCAAATCAGCTTACACGCTCCGCATTTCCGGCTATGCAGAAGGCTGCGGAGTCGATACTGCGCACTCACTCTGCAAGCGAATGCGACAGTATGTGTATGCCGTTCAAGGAAATAATACGACTGATACCGGAGGAAGAATAATATGGAAAACCAGCTCATTTTCCGCGGTGAGGAAGGCTATTCCGCACTGCGTGACCACATAGTTTCCGCAGGATACAAAAGAATACTGCTGGTATGCGGACGCTCACTGTCCGCAACTGCTGCCGGACGCTTTTTTGATAAGCTGACAGCTGAAACGGGGGTAGAAATAGTACGTTTCAGCGGATTCTCACCGAATCCGGACTACGACGAAGCGGTCAGCGGCGTAAAGCTGTACCGAAGCACCGGCTGCGATGCAATATGCGGTGCAGGCGGCGGAAGTGCTATGGATACGGCAAAATGCATCAAGCTGTTCGCGCAGATGCCCGACGATACCGACTACGTATTGCAGGAAATAGTCCCCAATGATATTCCCCTCATAGCCGTGCCTACTACTGCCGGCACAGGCAGCGAAACCACTCGTTTCGCCGTTATCTACTACCACGGTGCGAAGTTCTCCGTTACTCATGAGAGCTGCATTCCCGGCGCAGTCCTCATCGACCCGGATAATCTCAGCTCACTTCCGGAGCACCACCGCAAATGCGCAATGCTGGACGCTCTGTGCCATGCCATTGAGTCCTTCTGGTCGGTAGGCTCCACCGAAGAAAGCCGCGCACTGTCACGGAAGGCTATCGGAATGATAATGGGCTCTATGGACGGCTATCTTGCCGGCGACCACAGCTCCGCAGCTGATATGCTGGAAGCCGCATTCATCGCCGGTCAGGCGATAAATATCACCGCGACCACCGCCGGTCACGCCATGAGCTACAAGCTGACCAGCGGCTACGGACTGGCACACGGCCATGCTGTAGCTGTATGCGTACCTGCGGTGTACCGCTTTCTGCTGGACAATACCGACAAATGCTCCGACCCTCGCGGCGCTGAGCATCTGCGCAGGATACTCACCGGAATACCGGCTATGCTTGGCTGTCCGGACACAGATTCAGTGGTGGATATGCTCAGTGCCCTGCCGGAAAAGCTGGGACTTGCGGCTCCGCAGTACAGCTCCGACGACGAGCTGGAAGTACTGGCGGATTCCGTCAATGCCGGACGTCTGAAAAACAATCCGGTCATTCCCGACAGGTCAGAGATAAAGGAAATGTACCGCCGCATACTCAGGAGGAAATGATCATGCTTGCTGAAAGATTCATTGACATTATCGGCGCAGATTTCTTTGCCGGAGTCCCCGACAGTGCTCTGCGCGGACTCTGCGACTGCCTCTATGAGCGCTTCGGTACCGACGGCAGACACCACCTCATTGCCGCAAACGAGGGCAACTGCGCAGCTGCGGCTGCCGGATACTATCTTGCATCAGGCAGAGTTCCGGCAGTCTATATGCAGAACTCCGGAGAAGGAAACATCATCAATCCGGCTGCAAGTCTGCTCAGTCCGGAGGTTTACGGTATCCCCGTACTGTTCATCATCGGCTGGCGCGGTGAACCGGGAGTTCACGACGAGCCGCAGCATATCTTTCAAGGCAGAGTTACCCGCAGTCTTCTGGATACAATGGAGATCCCACACGCAGTTATAGGCTCCGGTACGGACGAGGAGGAGCTCCGCAGCATCATGGCGGAGTTCAGTGAAGTATTCGCCGCCGGTAAACAGGCTGCACTCGTGGTACGCGCCGGAGCTCTCACCCACAGCAGCAAGGTGAAGTACACCAACAGCTGCACTCTCACCCGTGAGGAGGCTATACGCCGTATCACTGCGGTATCCGGCGGCGATCCTGTCGTAGCCACTACCGGCAAGGCAGGCCGTGAGCTGTATGAGATACGTCAGGCACAGGGCTGCGGACACAGCCGCGATTTCCTCACAGTAGGCTCTATGGGACACTGTTCCTCCATCGCACTGGGCATCGCTCTGCACTCCCCTGCCCGTGTGTGGTGCATAGACGGTGACGGAGCTGCACTGATGCACATGGGAGCTATGGCTGTTATCGGTGCACAGGCTCCGGAGAATCTGGTGCATATCGTCATAAACAATGAGGCTCACGAATCAGTAGGCGGAATGCCGACAGCTGCCGGACACACCTCGCTTACCGCAGTTGCAGCAGCCTGCGGTTACAGGCAGGTATTCTCAGTTTCCACCGCAGAAGAGCTGGACAGCGTACTTTCCGCCGTAAGGGATACACGTAAGCTCACCTTCATCGAGGTAAAAACCGCCATTGGCTCAAGAGCCGATCTCGGCAGACCTGCCACTTCACCTCAGGACAACAAAAACGCATTTATCTCCCACCTGCGGACAATTGACACGAATCGTCAATAATGGTATAATAGTAGTATCTTTCGCGAAAGGATGAATGATTATGGATAGGATAGGTCTTGTTCTTGACGGCGGCGGCGGAAAGGGAGCTTACCAGATCGGAGTGTGGAAAGCCATGCGCGAGACCGGTGTGGACAAGCATATCACCGTAGTTTCCGGAGCCTCTGTAGGCGGTCTGAATGCCGCACTCTTCGTTCAGGGCGACTACGAAAAGGCTGAACGCATCTGGACAAGGGATATTGCCGATATACGTATCCTCAGCCTTGCCGAGTCTGTCAGGAAGCTGATCGAGGATAAGAATAACCTTGATATGTCAGTATTCTCGGACAGTCCCGTGGAGTGCTTCATAGCTACATATTGCAGTACTCAGAACGAGAATACGCTGCCGCAGGCTGTTTACGGTCCTGACGGTGAGATAGAGAAGATAGTCTCAGGGAACATGAATTATTTTCGTATGCGCTCGATCGAAAGCAACAAGCGTCAGGACCTCATCTTCAACAATTCCATGTCAGGGAAGATACTCCTTGCAACCAGCGCAATGCCTGTTCTCTGCGGTCCGCAGGTTATCGGCGGAATGCTCCACCACGACGGAGGAATAAAGGACAACTCGCCGGTATTTCCGCTTGACTGGGGCAATGAGTTCTGCGATACCGTCATAATCGTCCACCTCGACCACATAAAGGGCATTGCCGACAGAGCCGAGTACAGCAGCGTCCGTATCTACGAGATATTCCCCGATGTCTCTTCCGACGAGCTGGGACTTCTGGGCGGTACGCTCAATTTCAACACCGACCATGCCAGACGGCTTATCGAAGCCGGATACCGCGACAGTCTGCCGCTGATGAAGCAGATAGCCTATGCACTTGCCGGAAACGCAAGGAGCAGCAAGGCGGCTTCCGCGGAGGCTATGCTCAGCGAGAAGAGATCAGCTGCCGCGCGGGATCTGCTTGAAGCTGAAAAGAGCATTCTCAGCGGCATTATCTGACGGAGGGAAATAATGGAAGAATTCAATGTAGTACCGTCTGTGCATACAGAGGTAATCAGATCAATGAGCAGTACGGAGAAGAATGAGCTTATCAACGAGCTGTCATTCCTGCTCCAGAACAATGCTGCAAGAATAAATGTACTGAAGGAAGGCGGATTCCGCCAGCTGTTCAGGGTACTGACAGGCAAGGACAAGCAGATACGCGACCAGATCTCTCTGGATACCAACAGCTCCATAAAAATAGTGCTGGACATTCTTGTTGCGCTCAGCCGTGAGAACGATTCTCTCAGGGAGAAGCAGCTCCATCTGCAAAATGAGCTGATAGATATTAAGAAATCAGACGATCTCCAGAGTATGTACCTGCTGAGGATACTCAGCGATATGGAGACATCAGGCATCTCGACAGCGGACGTTGAGCCGCTGCTGGAGGACTGGAAGGCAAAGCGCGAAAAACTGGAAATTGCAGCTGCCGAGGAAGAGGCTGCCGCAATGATAGAGACTGAGGCACCTGCCGCTGAGCTGCCCTATGATGAGCTGCCGGAGGGAGCTGAGTTCCCCGAATCCGCCGATCCTGATGCTCCTGCTGTGGACCGCACTGAGCTGCGCAAGGACGTAGTGGACAAGTACATCGGTGAGCTGGGCGGCAAGGCATACAACAGCTCAGATGTAGCGTCAGCTGCCGCAAGAACTGACGCGGTAATGGCGCTGTTCCGCGGAAAAATAACCGGCACAGTTATTGGTCTCCTCGACCTTGCACCCGGCAGGGACAACTTTGAGGGTATCCTGTTCACCGGCGACGGATTCGCATACAAGAAGTCGATGTCCAAATTTTTCATACGCTACGATGAGATAGAGAGCATTGCTCCCGGCATGAACCTGTTCATAAACGGACATTTCCGGAACGGTATGGATTCGTTAGTGATAAGCAGCAGCGCCGGCATTCCGCTGGCGGCGCTGAAAACCATGCTTGAGGAGCTAAGATCGGTATAAACGAAACTGCGAAAGAAGGTAAATCCATGTCATACAAGGTATTACTCATAAACGGAAGTCCACACGCTCACGGCTGTACTGCGGCAGCTCTTGATGAGGTCTGTCGCACATTGCAGAATGAGGGCATAGAAACCAAGACTATCCATATCGGAAACAAGGATATACGCGGCTGTATCGCCTGCAACTCCTGCGCAGGCTCAGGGCAATGCGTATTTGACAATGATATGGTCAACGAAGCGGCTGAGGAGTTTGAAAATGCTGACGGTCTCATTGTGGGAAGTCCGGTATATTACGGCTCACCAAACGGCACTCTTCTTTCCTTCCTTGACAGACTGTTTTACAGCACCCCCTACTCCAAGCACATGAAGGTGGGCGCAGCTGTAGTCAGCTGCCGGCGCGGAGGAAATACAGCCAGCTTTGACGTACTCAACAAGTACTTCACCATAAGCGGTATGCCTGTAGCATCAAGCACCTACTGGAATCAGGTACACGGTCTTATTGCTGAGGACGTAGCGAAGGACCTGGAAGGACTTCAGATCATGCGCAATCTGGGAAGAAATATGGCATTCATGATAAAGGCTATATCAGATGCAAAGGAAAAGTACGGTCTGCCGGAAGTTGAACGCGGCGTAATGACGAACTTTTCTGATGGAAAATAAAAAGGAGTCCGGAAATAGTCTCTTGACCATTTCCGGACTCTTTTTACCTTGACAAGACCCATTGCATAAACAGATATATGTCATCAGTTACAGCGAACGGTTCGCACACATCTGTTTCAGCATAGAACATACCGCTTTCGCTTATGTAGAAGAAAGAATTCCGTGTTCCGCCGATATTCAGCAGATCCTCTCCGATCTTATTTCTCAGCTCATAGGGATCCTTGATCCTGAAATGCTCATGTATGCCGATATACGGCGGATCACTTCCCGCGCTCTCCTTCCATGGCTTGTAAGTTCCGCAGGGTATAGTTTCAAAGAATCTCTTTGCGGAAGGATTAAAGCTGAATCCGCGTTTTGAATACTCAGCTTCAAGCTCAGCCGTATCAAGCTTCTTATCCGGAGTCCAGCCGTGTCTTTCAAAAATCGAAAGTTTTCTGAAAGAGTCGTCTTTTTTAATTTTCATTTTATCACCTTCACGATTTCTCTTTATTCTTCATCATTTCATTGTATTTTCTATCAATCTCAGCGTATAATTCTGCGCGTTCCTGCTCTTCTGTAATACCGGCTTCTCTTTTTTGTTTCAACTTCTCTGTCGTATTCATCAATTAATTCTTCGCACTCGTCATAAAGTCTTTCGCAGCCTTTTTTGAGTATTTCAAAGCATTCCAGTAGTGAATTTTGCTTTTCATCATTCAGAAACATAATTACACATCTTTCGATTTAGTAGTTACGGCAGGATTTACTGCTCTACCGGATCATCTCCGGAAAGTGCCCTGCGCATCACATGGGTCTCAAGGTCCGCAGCCCGTGTAGGAAGCGGGATATGGCTTTCCTCGCCGACCATCTGCATAATGAACTCAACAGCCGCATCAAGGGAGATATTATTACCCACCGAAACAAACACCGGCTTCACGTTATCACGGGTGCGCAGAGCTCTGCCGTAGACCTCACCGTCGATAACGATGTCGGTGAAGCTTCCGGCTTCCGGAGCGGGTTCGGTATAGTCAGTTTTCTTATCCACACGGAAGTAGGTTTTCGCCACACCGATAGTCGGAGCGTCGAGGTAAAACGAAGCGTGAGAAGCGATACCCATATGACGCGGATGAAGGTAGCCGTTACCGTCAAACACATAAATATCCGGTTTATTCTCCAGCAGCTCCACAGTTTTCAGCACGAGCGGAAGCTCACGGAAAGCAAGGAATCCCGGCATATACGGCACATCTATCCTTCCGCTGCAATATTTCTTCTCGATTATCTCCTGCGAACTTATATCAATGACAACGATGCAGCAGACAGCCTGCTCATCGCCGTTTTCGTCTTTCCAGTAAGCAAGGTCAACGCCTGCCACAGACTCAAAGGCATCAATATCATAGGTACCGCTGCAAACGATCTTATTTTTCAGATCGTTCTGTATTTTCAGGAACTGCTTCTGCATCTCCTCAATTTTATCCATAATTACTCACTCACTTTTCATAGCATTTCATACAGACCTGTCCGAATACCGGCAGTCTGTGATATTACCGGATTCATCGAATACGGTAAAAAGATATTTTTTCTTGTCAGGCAAGTATATCATCGCACTTTTCAGTGTTCCCGATACATACCATCTGTACCTCTGATAGCTCACCTTTCCGCTGACAGAATCATAATACTCTGAAAGGAGGCCGTCCGGATAATAATACCGCTGTTCTCCGCTAATCTTACCGTCTTTATAACCACATACGCATTTTACCGCGCCGTCGTCATAAGCATCATAAAGAGTGCCTGTAAACGGCTTGACAGCGCCTTCATCGGTCCGCATGAGAATACCGTCATTCTCTCTGAATCTGTCATCATACCTGACCGCATAACGTATCAGTAAATTTATATCTCTGTGCATATATTTCGGAGAGTAATGCTCATTTACTTCCAGCTCTGTGATATTTCCGGATTCATCAAAAGAAACTGCTCTGTACAGATTTTCGCTGTCAGGCTCATTCCATACTATCTTCCTGAACCTGCTGCCTTCATACCAGGTGACCTCAGCTTTATCGTCAGGCTTCCTGAAATCATATGAAAACCACAGCTTTCCGCATTTGAATCCCTTTTTTATGATGTTGCCCTGTTCATCAAATACTTCATTCTCAACTGACTGTGCACCGTTTTCCTTCCACGATGATTTTAGCGTTCCGTCTTCATACCACTCATGCCTGTAACTGGTATTCGTCTCTTTATCACAGAAATAGTGCTCCGATGCCTGACCGTTCTTGTAAAACGATGCATTGTTCGTTTCATTAAATCCATCAACCAGACACCAGCAGCTTTCAAGCTCTCCCGACTGATACAGAGTATACATCAGCCCATTGACCGGTTTTCCGCCCTCGGCACGAGGTCTGTCATAGACCTGTCCGTCATTCGGTATTCCGTCTTCATTTTCGTATTCGTAAAAGAACTGGTCCTCATCAAGGGTACCGTTCTCCAGCACATACTGAGGACAAAGTATCTTTTTTGCTTTATCACAGAAATCATCCATCAGGCATCACCTTTCACTGAACATTAACAAAAACACCTCTTATCGGGCAGCTCCACAAGAGGTGTTGAAAAGACTATTTTGTTTTCCGGTAGCCGCTGTCCATTTGCAGCTCAGAGACCTTGCAGATATTGAAGCCGTATTTATCGAACTCCTTCTGCAAGTTGCCGACCGCACTCTTACCCATATATGCATCAGGGATCACAAGATTCAGCTGCACATTTTTCTTGGAGGCAGCCTCGAGGGTATACTTATCCTCATTAGGAACAGTATACACATAGCCGAAGTTGCTGTTAGTCAGTGAATAGCCTGAATTAGTGAAGAGATAAGCGCGTTTGAAGCTGCATTTATCGGTAAAGATCACACTGTCGCTGAGGGCAGTCTTAACAATAGCGAGACCATTATTTATAGCAGTGTCGGAATACTGAGCCTCAACGCCGTCGATACTGTTCAGGGCAGTCTCGACCTGTGCATAGTCCGTCAGACCGTGACCCAGACGTTTTGGAACAGTTGACATTTCTGTAGCATTGCGGGGATAGTAGACATAGATCGAAACCAGAGCCTTGTCAGTAGTCTCAAAGACCTCCTTGCAGTAGTCCTTGACCTTCTGGCTCATCTGCGCCCAAGTTTCCGCAGCACCGTTTGAGAGGTCGATGATGAACAACAGCTCGCAGTCGTTGCCGTCAGAGGCTTCCTTATCCTCGCTGCCGGATGGATCCGGCTTGCACGGGTCGGTGTTGTACTTGTTTACCTCCTCACCGTCTGCCATACCGTCGCCGTCAGTATCAGCTGAATCGGGATCGGAGTGATATTTCTTTATCTCGTCCATATCGCACAGACCATCACCATCGGCATCATCTTTAGTGTACGCGGTAAAGATCTTACCGTTGCCCATGATGTACTGACCGAGTTCCTGAACATCTTTTGCATCGAACGTACCATCGCAGTTAAGGTCCAGAGTTTTAACGTTATCCTCCGTTTTCTGAGACAGTGCAGCTCTGATAAGAACCGCATCAAAAACGTTTATAACGCCGTCATTATTCACATCACCGAAAAGGGTGTATGAAGTGCGGTACGAAGCCGCAGAAGCCAACTGATCTGTAACGTTTGCAGTACCGGCTGAAAGCAAAACAGCAACAGCAGCGGCGGTACAGCCAGTCTTTTTAAATATATTCATAATAATACCCTCACATATATTTTATAATACTAATAGTACCATATATTATGCAGTTTGTCAATCGTTACCAAGTTATAGGACCGGTTATTCCGGCTGCTTTTCTGCGGTCAGAACTCCGATATAATGGTCTATCAGACCGAACACCTTTGCCACAAGGTACCCGTCCGCGACTGCGTGGTTGAGCCTGACCGTAACGGGCATCATCATGTGTCCATTCTCCTCGCGGAACCTGCCCCAGTTGACAATGGGACTGAAATACAGATAGCCGTCCGGCAGCTCAACATTCAGTGAATCATAGGACAGCCACGGGATACAGGACGCATCGAACCAGTTGGGATGACCGGCGGAGTCCAGACCGTACTCACGGGTAGCCTTCGCAGCAGCAATATCTTTTTCGGCATTGGCGTAGAACAGCGCATAGTCCGGATCGTAGATGGTATAAGCAATAGTAAAGGTCTCGGTATCGTCATGGAAGATGTACTGAGTGGGATTTATCTGATCATAGCACAGGAGCTGTTCATTCTGCCAGTCCCACGCGAGGCGGTAGTCCCTGCGTGAGTTGAGAGCGCGGGAGAGGACATACAGGAAATTGATATAGAACCGTGAGCCTGTACGTTTTGAGAAAGCCAGCAGCTCTGTAACATCGATACGGGCAGTCATAGAAACAGAGCATTTACAGTCCTGAGAAAAATGGCGGAACACACCCCTGCGGTAATACTCCTCCATATCAACAACAACGGCATTCATGTTGAAAACCTCCATAGATCAAGTAATTTCGGGAAAAAGTATAAACTCATTTTACCACACACGATAATGAATGTCAATGCGATGAAAAAAACTTAAAATAAAAGTGACCTTTTGCATTTTTCGAGCGTTATACAAGTGAAAGGCACAAAGAATGTGTACACATAAGCGCCTTCTGAACTGTTCCGGACGAAGATCCGGAGCGGTAAAAATATCCGGATATGAAAGGAGATGATACCTATGGTCTCTGCGGACGTAATACGTGATGCACTTGACAACTACGGTGACGCAGTATACAAGCTCTGTCTTATTATGCTGAAAAACCACGCTGATGCAGCTGACGCAGCACAGGAGACGTTCATAACCTACATGGACAAGTCACCCCTGTTCACGGGAGCTGAAAAAGAGAAAGCATGGCTGATGCAGGTAGCGGCGAACAAATGCCGTGATATGCTGAGAATGCGCAGCCGCCGGAATACAGTAAGTGATGATATACTTGAGAATTACGCAGAAAACACCGAAGAATACGGCATAGTCGAAGCACTGACTGAGCTTCCGGACAAATACAGGATAGTAATGATACTTCACTATATCGAAGGATACAAGACAGAGGAGATCGCCGGTATGATCGGTAAAACAGTTTCCGCAGTAAAAATGAGGCTGTCCAAGGGACGGACAATGCTGCGTGAGACATACAGGAAGGAGTATATGTAATGGAAAAGAAGCTAAAAAAGTCCACGGACAGGATAACGATGCCCGCGGAGGTAAAGAACAATATCATGGAACAGTGCATGAATAAGGCACGAAACGACAAGCACCCCAACGAAGCGGAACAGGTATTCGGAGTAGAGCGTGTGCAGTCCAGACCGATAATTCGCATAGTATCGGGAATTGCAGCCTGTGCGGTAATAGCCGGAGCGATTGGGGCAGCTACTCACTTCATGAACCGCAGCGGACTACCCGACCAGCAGTTCGCAGCACCGGTCACAGACGAGGTTACTTCGACAGCCGAGGAGACTACCGCAGCTGCCGAAGAAGTGACCGAAGCGGTCAGCGAATCCGCAGCAGGTGTAAATCTGCCTGACGTAAAAGCAATGGCTCAGGATCTGGCAGCAGAGCAGCTTGCCGAATACGGATTAGGCGTTGATCGTGTATATGTAACGTCGCCAAAAGTCCCGAAAGGCTATGTAACACACACATTCCCGGAAGCCGGCGAAGTAATGCAAAAGGGTGATGTTGTCACCCTCTATATAAGCAGCGGTGAAAGTGAAGCGCTCAATGTTGATTTTGCTATACCTTCAACGCCAAAGCAGCTGGAATACGACCGTAATCCTGACTGTCCGCTGGTACTTACAGATGAGCAGTGCGAATCGATAGTATCTGAGATAAAGACGCAGGTGTACGAGGAAGTACCGCAGGAAGAGATACTTGCAAAAATCAACAACGTAACTCCCGAAGAGCAGTTAGGCTTCGGCTCATACACAATAAGCTGGAACGATCAGGAAGAGACATACTCATGGGGCGAACTTGCGGTATACGACATTGGAATCGTGAAGTATGAGATCGAGCGTATGAACGGCGAAAACGAGCTGAAATACTACCGCATAGAGCCTGCGCGCATAGATACCGCTATCCGCGATATACTTGGCTGGAGCGTAGGTTACTGTCCGTTTGGAACTCCATACAAAATGGGACTCAGCTATAACGGAGAGTATCTTACAGGCACAAGGCTCCGCGCAGTATCCAACGCATTTTTCGGCTGGAACTGGATCGATGCTCACGTAGTTGACAGCTACCTCAGTGACACACCGGCATACGAATTCACAAGCGGAGAGACAGTGATCAGGGTCTACGAGGACGGAACGATCGAGTGGATTCACGCAAAAGGCGACCCCTCTGACAGCATCTACCGTGTGGACAATGTAGACGGTGATCAGCCTGAATCACACTGCACACCGATATGCCAGACAATAGAAGAAGCGCTTAACAGCTGACAGGAACGGCAAAGGCGGACTCATAACGAGTCCGCCTTTTTTGAATAGTTTATTGAATCAGTGTACGGCATAAAGTTTTTTGAAATCGGTTGGCGTACAGTGTTTGATCTCCTTGAAGATGCGGTTGAACGTAGTCAGGCTTTTAAAGCCGGAGCGCATAGCAACTTCAGTGATCGGCATTTCGGGGTCCATCAGCAGGTGTTCAGCCGCCTTAGTCCGGCGGGCGTTAATGTACTGTAGATAGGACATTGAGTTATACTGTTTGAAAATGCGAGAAAAGTGATACTTGCTGTAGCCGGCAACATCAGCCAGCTGATCCAGGGAGATGTCATACATATAGTTGTTATCGATATATTTCAGTACAACGCTGAATTTTTCGCTGTACTCATCGATCTTGAAATCATCGACATCCATAGTACTCTTACTTTTTTCGATCTGGAACTCACGGATACTCATGAACAGAGAAATAAGCTCAGTATAGATCTTAACGTCAGCCAGTTCGGAATGGGAATCGTACATTGAGAGAATATCAAGCATAGTTTTCTTCGCAAGGATATGCAGCTCTTTATCGTACTCGGGGGTAATAAGAAGAGGAGTAACGAAAGCGCGCATAATAGGTTCAAGAGCGGAAACCTGACTTAGCACAGAATTATCGCACTGGAAGATCAGGCGTCTTCCGGGGATAGCAGGCATAGAGTGGAGTTCACAGGGAGGAACGATAATAACATCGTTTTCTCTGAGGTCGAATTGAGTTTCGCCCACGGTGATCCTGTACTTATTTTTAAGAGGCATGATCATTTCCACTGCATCATGCCAATGAACCGGATACGGTTCATTCTGGATGTTGTCATACAGCATTATGCAACGTTTGCTGTCATATTCGACTGTTTCAAAGTCGCCAGAAAGATTTTTGATCATAATTATCCCTCACCAAAATTTGCTTCACGCAAATGGAATCCCCGCTACTGTACACCTTTATTATAGTACAATACTTACAAAAAGTAAAGAGTTTTCGGCAAACTTTGTGCATATCACACATTATCTCATCACAATTTTTGGGATATACCACGAGAAAATACTGTTCATTTCTTGTTTTTACGAAGGTGAAAAGATGATTTATCAATAGATGCGAAAAGGCAGCCGGGGATACCGACTGCCTTTCCAGGGAAAATTAGGGGATAATCAGAATGTGTGTGTATGTCGTTAATTAGTGGTTCACACCTTAGTGTAAACTGTACCACCGTTCAGCTTCTTGCCCTTTGCAGCAAACATATCTGAGATGGTAACAACCTGCCAACCCTGTGCCTTGATCCAAGGAAGAACTTCTTCCATAGCTGAAGCTGTTGAATCGTAAGTCTCGTGGCAGAGGACGATAGCACCGTTACCCTGACCTGAGGATACCCAGCCCTTGATATCGTTAACTATCTGATCCTTTGAATGACCGTTCCAGTCCTGAGTGTCAAGTGCGCAGCTGATAAGAGCAACATCATTAAGAGTTGAAGTTACAGTGCCGTTTGACTCGAGGTAAGGAAGTCTCATAAGCTTTGAAGGCTCAGCGCCGATGATTCTCTTGAGCTTAGCGTGAGTATTATCGAACTCAGCGCGGATCTGAGAACCACCAAGCTGTGGGAGGTGTGGGTGTGAAGTAGTATGGTTAGCAATTTCCATACCCTTAGCGTAAGCATTCTTGATCTCCTGCTCGCCGTTTGAATCCTTGATCCAATCACCAACATAGAAGAATGTTGCACGGAAGCCGTTCTTAGCAAGAGCATTTACGATTCTGTTACCAGTTGAAGGTGAAGCACCGTCATCGAAGCTGATAGCGATCATAGGCTTGCTTGGGTCAACGTTACCTACCTGAGTAGGCTCAGGAGTCTTGATGTTTACCTTACCGCCGCCAGTAGTAACTGTAGAAGAAGTACCTTCAGCAGCGATCATAAGATCATCAACATAGAAATCTGTTGTAGAAGAATCAGTCTCAACATATACGATCATATTTGTTGCGCCTGATGGGATTGTGTAAGCAGTATTCTCGAGCTTAGTCCAAGTCTTGTCCTTAGCTGTAGCAGAAGCGATTGTGTCGTACTTGTCTTCGCCGTCTAAAGTATACTGAAGAGTGATCTTCATCTCCTCAGCTGAACCGCTTGCCTGCATAACAGCACCGCTGAAGCTGAATGTGCTGCCGGGAGCGTAAGTTGAACTATCGAGGTTGTAAGCAATACCCTGCCAAGCATCAGATCTGCCTGATACCAGCATTGACTTGCTTCCGCTGTAGTAGCTGTCAGAGTCAGGAGTCAGAGAAACTGAACCTCTCTCTTCCCAGCCGCTGTTACCGCTCTCAAAACCAGCAGTTACAGCCTTAACAGAAGAAGTGTTAGTAGGAGTGCTTGTAGAAGGTGCGTTAGTAGCCGGAGCATTTGTAGCTGGGCTTATACTGGCACCCTCCTTCCAGCTCTCAGGGAGCTTAGTGATTGCGCCTGTCTCGTACTTCTGGATAGAAACGGAATCCATACCAGTGATACCGTCGCCTCTGTTGTAAACGTCTGCAGCATCCTGCTGAGCGTCTGTAAGAGGATACTTAGAAGAGTTAGCGATGAACTGGAGAACTGCAAGTGAGTCACCAAGAGTAACCTTGCCGTCGCCGTTAGCGTCACCGTAAATAACGTTAGGATTCTCAGAAGGAGTCTGTGAAGGAGCCTGTGTAGGAGCCTGAGTTGTCTTCTGTGTAGGAGCCTCTGTAGGAGTTTCTACGATAGCACCTGAACCGCTTGACTTCGGTACAGCAATTCTATTAGCTGGAACAAGACCGATAACAGCGTTGTAAGCTTCCTTCGGCTTATAACCTGAGCTGAAGAGGAGCGGGTTCTGGCTTGAACGCCAGCTTACAGGATCCTGAGTACCCCAGATTGTGAGAGCCGGGATATGCTCACAGTTATCCATAGCCATGCTGAATACATCCTTGTACAGGTTAGCCTGTGCAGTGAAGTTACCGGATGTAGTAATATCGAGCTCAGTGATCTGAACATCGAGACCTGTGCTGAGGAACTTCTGAAGAGCTGTCTTGTAAACAGAAGCACTTGGATAGCTAACATCGAGGTGAGACTGCATACCGATACCATCGATATTACCAGCCTGCTTAACCTTCATAGCCATATTGTAAATATCAGAAGTCTTGGCAGGGATATACTCGTTATAGTCGTTGATGTAGAGCTTGCAGTTTGCAGGAGCGTACTGTCTTGCATACTTGAAAGCGTTGAGAACGAATTCATCGCTCTTATAAACATTCCACCAGTCTGAGGACTCCTTACCGTCGCCGCGGAATCCGCCGCCGTCGTTCTGGAAGAGCTCGTTGCAGACATCGTAGGAATAGAGGTCGAGCTTAGGATACTGAGTCTTAACAGCATCGAAAGTATTCTTGATCATGCTCTCGAGACGCTTGTTCATAACGTCCTTAGAAACATAAGAACCATTTCTGCTGAAGTTATCCTTGAAGAACCAAGAAGGAGTCTGGCTGTACCATACGAAGGTATGACCACGCATTGAGATACCATTCTCCTGGCAGAACTTCATCTGACCAGCAGCTGAGTTGAGCTTGACCTGAGTATTTGTACCGTTACCTCTCTGCTGGCATCCGCTCTCATCGAGAAGGTCATTAGGCTTGAGCTCGTTCTCAGGAGTGATACTATTGTAGTGCTTCTTCAAGAAGGAAGCGCCGCTGTTAAGCTCGTGAGGGCTTACAGAAGTACCGATCTTGAAGTAAGAAGAGAAGTAGTCCTTGAGACCCGGATCATTCTTATTGAAGTTACGGCTTGCACTGTCGTTGTACTGACCGCTTGACTGAGTCTGGGAAGTAGGCTGTGATGATGGCTGAGAAGAAGGCTGTGAATCAGAAGAACCCTGAGTCTCCTTAACAGTTGACTTAGTGCCCTTAACAGCACCCATAGCATCATCGATATAGAAATCTGTCAGGCTGTCAGGAGCCTCTACGTAGAGGATCATATCTGTAGCGCCTGCAGGGATAGTGAATGCAGTATTCTCGAGCTTTGTCCAAGCGCCGTTAGCAGCAGTAGCAGAAGCGACCTCATCGTAGTGATCCTCACCGCTGAGTGAGTACTGGAGAGTGAGCTTCATATCAACAGCTTCGCCGCTCTTCTGCATAACGCCTGTGCTGAAGCTGTAAGTATTGCCAGCCTGGAAAGCAGCTGTATCGAGGTTGATAGCAGCACCGTTCCAGTTATCTGTTCTGCCTGTAACCTTGAGGCATCCGCTGCCGCTTGCAGCATTAGAAGAATCAACAGAAACTGTAGCATCGCCTCTGCCGCTCCAGCCGTCCTTACCGCTCTCGAATGAGCTCTTGAAGTAAGAACCGTCAGAAGCAGGCTCTACTGGCTTAGCAGTAGTCTGAGGAGTTGTCGGAACAGGATCGCTGCCGATAGTGAGCTTAGAAACGTTAGCCTTACCGCTTGACTCCCAACCCTCAACGTTAAGAGCTACCTCAGTGAGGTTACCGATATTCCAACCAGCGTTAGCCCAAGCCTTGAAGTGATCAGATACAGTGATGGTACCTGAAGTTCTCTTCTGCTTACGAACGCTGAAGTACTGCTTGAATGTCTGTGTATTACCAAGGATTGTAGGACCTGTATGGTCGAGCTGGAAGATCTCATACTCAGCGCCGTCAACTGTAACAGTCTTAGCGTTGCCGGTAGGACGCCAGTTTACCCAGTCCTCAATGATATAGTACTCTACGAGCGGATTCTTGAACCAACCGTAAACGCAGAGACGTGAGTTACCCTGTGAGCTTGCTGAGTAATCAGCAGCATAGTTCATAACGATATCGCCATACTGAGTTGCCTT
>CADBNS010000021.1 GCA_902796065.1 Ruminococcus flavefaciens | reverse complement strand
TATATTCAAACAGCGCTTCTTTACTTATTTTAATGACTCTCACTTTATCTTTATCCATAGAATACTCCTCTTAATTCCGATTTTTGTTAGTAATTATAACACAGCATTGAAGGTCTGTCAATAAAAACGCCATAGTACTTCTGACTTTGGATCAGAAGTACTATGGAGTAAAACTTCTATATCAGCGCAGCCTTTATGAAGTGCCTTCTTTCTTTTTATGATAACTCGAACATTCCTGTGTACAGCTGGTAATACTTGCCCTTCTGCGCTATAAGCTCATTGTGGTTTCCACGCTCGATTATCTTTCCGTGCTCAAGTACCATGATCGCGTTGGAGTTCCTTACCGTTGACAGGCGGTGCGCTATGACAAATACCGTCCTTCCATGCATCAGTCCGTCCATGCCCTTCTCTATCAGCGCTTCTGTTCGCGTATCGATAGAGCTGGTCGCTTCGTCAAGTATAAGCACCGGCGGATCCGCTATCGCTGCCCTCGCTATCGCTAACAGCTGGCGCTGTCCCTGACTGAGATTGCCTCCGTCTGCTGTCAGCATCGTATTATAGCCGTTCTCAAGATGCCTGATGAAGCCGTCTGCATTCGCCAGCTTCGCTGCTGCGTAGACCTCCTCGTCTGTCGCATCTAACTTGCCGTACCTTATGTTGTCCATTACCGTTCCGGTGAACAGATGCGTGTCCTGCAATACTATGGACTGCGAATGCCTCAGGTCGGCCTTCTTTATCTTGTTGATGTTTATTCCGTCATACCTTATCTTTCCGTCCGGTACGTCGTAAAACCGGTTTATCAGATTCGTGATGGTCGTCTTGCCAGCTCCGGTAGAGCCTACAAATGCTATCTTCTGTCCCGGATCTGCGTAAAGACTGATACCGTTCAGTACTACCTTGTCCGGCTCGTATCCGAATACTACATCGTCAAGCTCCAGCTTGCCCCGTACCTCGGCATACGTTACTGTTCCGTCTGCCTTGTGCGGATGCCTCCACGCCCACTTGCCTGTGTGATGATCCGCTTCCGTTATCGTTCCGTCCGGCGCTATCTCTGCATCAACTAAGGTCACATATCCGTCATCGGACTCAGGCTCTTCGTCTATTACCCTGAATATCCTCTCAGCTCCCGCAAGTGCTGTCAGTACTGAGTTCAGCTGCTGCGATACCTGCGTTATCGGCATGGAGAATGATCGCGTGAACTGCAAATATGATACTACTGTTCCCACTGTCATTCCGCCAAAGCCCTTTACTGTCATGATTCCGCCGATTATCGCTGTTACTGCGTAGTGCAGATATGACAGATTGTTCATTATCGGCATCAGTATGTTCGCAAAGGTGTTCGCCCTCGTCGCTGCTTCGCATAACTCTCCGTTAAGACGGTCAAACTCCGCTGTCGCTTCGTCTTCGTGACAGAATACCTTTACTACCTTCTGTCCGTCTATCAGCTCCTCAATGTATCCGTTTGCTTTGCCCAGCGCCTTCTGCTGCGCTATGAATCCGCTGCTGCTCCGTGAGCCTATGAAGCCTATTACCTTGATTATCAGTATCAGCATTATCACTACGATTATCGTCAGCAGCCAGCTGTATATCAGCATCGCTGTGAATACTCCCACAATCGTTACCGCGGAGCTTATGAACTGCGCGATACTGTTGCCAAGCATCTCTCGCAGTGTATCTGTATCGTTCGTGTACAGACTCATCAGCTCTCCGTGGGTGTGCTTGTCAAAAAACCGTATCGGCAATGACTCCATCTTCGTGAACAGGTCATTCCTTATGCGCATCAGCGTCGTCGTCGATATTCTCATCATCAACCGCTGATACATGAAGGTGAATAACGCTCCGGCTGCGTATATCGCTGCCATAGTTATCATTATCTTCGCAAACTCTCCCTTGTTCCATGTGCCGCTCTTCAATGCGTCCTCTATGTTGTCTATCAGCGGCTTCAACAGGAAGTTTCCTGCTATTCCCGCAAAGGAACTGAATATTACGCCTATCACTACAAATATGAAATGCACCTTGAAACCGTGCATATAGCCAAATATGCGCTTTATCGTGCCCTTTACGTGCTCAGGCTTCTGAAGCGGCGCCCTGTTTGCTCTCGGCGGCATTATTCCTCAGCTCCTTTCTGCTGTGATTCGTATACCTCACGGTATATCTCGCTCCTCTCAAGTAGCTCGGCGTGGGTCCCTATGTCACTTATCTTTCCGGCATCCATTACGATTATACGGTCTGCATCCTGCACGGAGGATATTCTCTGCGCTATGATGAATGTCGTGGTGTCTGCAAGGTCCTCACGGAATGCCTTGCGGATATTGCTGTCAGTCGCTGTGTCTACTGCACTGGTGGAGTCGTCAAGTATGATTATCTTCGGCTTCTTCAGCAATGCTCTCGCTATACATATCCTCTGCTTCTGTCCGCCGGATACGTTTACTCCGCCCTGTCCAAGATCTGTGTCATATCCGTTCGGAAAATCCATGATGAAATCATGCGCACAGGCTGACTTGCACGCCTTCTCTATCTCTTCATCTGTGGCTTCTGCATTGCCCCATTTCAGATTATCCCTGATAGTTCCGGAAAACAGCACGTTCTTCTGCAATACCATCGCTACGTTGTCACGCAGTACGTCAAGACTGTACTCCCTGACGTTCCTGCCGCCTACAAGTACCTCTCCGTCCGTTGCATCATATAATCGCGGTATGAGCTGCACAAGTGATGTCTTTGATGAGCCCGTTCCGCCTATGATGCCTATGGTCTCACCTGACTTTATGTCTACGTTTATCCCGCTGAGCGCAAGATTCTCCATGTCCTTGAAATAACTGAAGCTGACGTTACGGAAGCTGACTGAGCCGTCTGCTACCGTCGTTACGGCATTCTCCGCCGGCGATACGATGTCCGGCTCTTCTGTCAGTACTTCGTATATTCTCTGCAATGATGCCCTCGATAATACAAACATCACAAATAAAAACGATAACATCATCAGCGACATCAGTACCTGTCCTACGTATGAGATAAAGCTGGATAACTCTCCTGTCTCCATCTCTCCGCCTACTGCCATGCGTCCGCCAAAAAACAGTATCGATATGATGCTCGAATACATCACAAACTGCATTATCGGCATTGTCATGATTATCAGCTTCTCTGCATTTACCTGCGCCTTGCGGACTGCCTCTGTACTGTCTGTGAACTTCTTCTTCTCGTATTCCTCACGGACAAATGCCTTGACTGTGCGTATGCCCGTCAGATTCTCCTGTACGCTGGCATTCATCTTGTCGTAGTTCGCAAGCATCGCCTTGAAACGCGGATGCGCCTTCGTCATGATGATTATCACTACACACAAAAGTACCGGTACTGCACACAGAAATACCGTCGATAACCGCGCATTCATCTTCAATGCCGCTATCAGCGCACATACCAGCATTATCGGTGCGCGGAATGCCGTTCTTATGAACATCATGAATGCGTTCTGTATGTTGTTTACGTCCGTTGTAAGTCGCGTCGTCAGCGATGCTGTGGAGAATTTGTCTACGTTGGCAAATGAGAAATCCTGCACCTTGCGGAACAGCGCTCCTCTCAGATTCTTCGCAAATCCCATCGCTGCTACTGCACTCAGCCTTCCTGCAAGTGCTCCGAAACTCAGCGATACTATCGCCATTACTACCATCAGCAGTCCCATTCCGGCTACGTAGCCTATCCTGCCTGCCTTTATTCCTTTGTCGATTATACTCGCCATCACCATCGGTATCAGTACCTCCATCGCTACCTCTCCGATGATCGTCACGGGCGACAATATCGCCTGCTTCCTGTATTCGCCGACGTATGAAAATATCTTCCTGTACACGGCTATTCTCCTCCCTTTTCTTCATTTAGCTCCGTTACCCTCTTGTGCAGCATACATTGCAGCTTCAACGGGTCCGACAGCTCTCCGTCTATTCCTTCTATGTCCTTCATACGCGCCGCTATCCGCTCAAGATAGCCCATTAATTGCTCCTTTTCATCCTCTGTGAATTCCCCGAATATCAACGCGTCGTATTCCCGGAACTGCCCGATGTGCCGCTCTATCGCTGCCCTTCCGGCTTCCGTCAGCGCAAGCCGCTTGCAACGCAGATTGTCACTGTCCACTGTCTTTGTTATCAGTCCTGCTTTCTGCAGCCGCTTCGTCGATATTGCTACCGCTGCCGGCGTTACACTCAGCTGCTCCGCTATCGTCGCCTGTGTACAGTTCTCGTTCTGCTCTATGGTCTTCATGATAGCCACCTGACTGAAATGCAGCGGCGATGTCTCGCTTATCCGCTTCACAAACAGCTTCCTCAGCAGATGTATACTCTCAAACATCCCTGTTATATCTTTGTTCCGGATCACCCTTTCACACCTCCATTTAATTATTAACCTGCAAAACAATTAAACGTTTAATTGTTTAAGCATTCGATATTATAACATATCTTCCTCCCTTTGTCAAGTATATTTATCTTATACCTGCTAATACTATCTTTAATTTACTGAAAGGAGCTTTTTGCACTATGATCGACCTCTATTCCGCTGACCAGTGCTTCTGGTCCGGCAAACTAAGACACCACCTCGACCAGCTCGGCGTAAGTTACCGCAATATCAATGTCACTGACCCCGATAACGCTGAGAAAGTCTTTCAGCTCACCGGTCAGCGCGGTTTCCCCGTTACAGTCGTCGGCGATCAGGTCATTATCGGCTGCGATATTGATGCTGTTGACAAAGCACTGGAAAATATGTAATAATTATTATGGGTCGTTTATAAAAATATTTTTATTATTTTCGTCTTTTTTGTCTCCTAATATCACTATTAATTGAGGTGTTGTTTATGAAAAAATATTTATGCGCTTTTCTGGCTGCCGCTCTGTGCTTCTGCTCCTGCGGCTGTGCGGAAAATACCCCCGATAATGAGCCGGTTTTCGTTCCGGATACTACTCAGGCGGCTACCGCTGCTCCATCTGACGGTCAGTTCGTTAAGCTCTCTGCTGAGGACTTCTCCGATGTTAATGTCGGTATCACCTATATCGATGATAAACTGCCCGATTTTATCCACTCTGTCCATGCCTCTGACCTCGACTTCGGTTCGCACTCCTCCCCATGTACCGCAGATGACGTCAATGATAAGTTCCTCCGGTCTGAAGAGCAATACGGCTCTGATTATGAATCTTACCAAAAATACCTCAAAAGCTATTACGCTTTGCGCTCTGAGCCTTCCTCCGGTAATGTCGTCTCTTTCCTCAGAAAGGACGACTCCCTCTTCCTGCTGGTCAGCTTCGATCCTTTTTGCGGCTGCCATGACTGGGCTGTCTTTGAGTACTCTGTCAGCTCCGGTGACCTCCGCACCATTTTCAGCTGCTCCGATCTGGAACTGTCCTTCTGCCCTATGGATATTCTTTGCTATGACGGAAAACTCATCGTTCAGCAGCAATCAGCTGAAGACGAGTACAGGATCATCTCCATCGACCCCGCTTCCGGTAAGTCCGAGACCCTTGTCTCCGGTGATAATGCCAGGATATTCTTCGCCGATGACGATAACCTCATCTTATACAGCCAGGTGCCCAATGAGAATGCTCACTTTGACCCGGAATCAGCATTCTCTTCTTTCCTCTCTATGAACACTACTCTGTATCGCTATGATAACGGTCAGATCACGGAATTACATAATACTGACCAGTTTATCGAACCTTCTATTGTCTATGACGGCGATATTATCAGCCTCTCCGGTAATTATGCATACGGCTCTGTTATGATCTCCGGCGATTCGATCCACACCGGCTATTTTGCCGATGCGGATCCAAAACAGGTCCTTACTGTGGAAACTCCCGATTATTTCCTCGATACCGGCCTCAGAAATGCCCGATTTATCTCCGCTTCTCATGATAAGGTCATCGTTTCCGATCAGTCTTTCAATGAGCTCGACTCTTCCCATGAATCCCTCTTCATCTATGACCTGAATAATCATACCCGCTCTGTTTTCAACATCAAAAACAGAGAAAGTTTGCTTTGCTGCGGTGACAATCTCTTTATCGAAAAATGGGATTCCTCCTCTGACTCCATGTACCTCCTGGTACCGGAGCTCGGCTGCGCTTTTGCTGTCGGAAGTATCTTGGACTTCTCTTTATCCCCATTCCTTTCCAACTCTTCCGATATTATCTTTTCTTTACACAACAATAACAACCACTTTGATACTACTGACCAGATCTTGTACTGGTATGACTTGAATTGAGGTTTCTATCATGAAAAAAATCCTATCTCTCTTTACTTCCGCTGTTGTCTGCTTCTGCTCTTTCTCTTGCCAGAATAATAATAACATCTCCGATAATTCCGTTCCCGATTCGGATCAGTCAGCCGTGCAGGAACCAGAGATACTCGAGGACTACCCCTTCATGGAGCTATCTGCCAGCGATTTCTCCGATATTACTGTCAGCTTACAGCAGAATAAAGGCGATCCGCCTTTCGACCTGAAACACATCGACCTCTCCGGTCTCGATCTCGGTCAGGAAACTCCGGCTTGCTTCCTTCCCGATGTGGTGGATACTTACCACCATATAAACGCTGAGCCGGACACCGAAAGCTACAATTATCAGATGAAATTCAGACAGGATATGAATGCGCCGACGTCTGCTGATATTACTGCCTTCACTGTCAAGGACGACCGCGTATTCTTCGGCGCTTCCTTCGACAAATTCTGCAACCCTTCACACCACTCCGCTATTTTTGAGTACGATACCTCTTCCGGCAATGTCAGGAAAATTGTCGAGTTCGTCCTCAACGAAAACGGCGGCAATATCTCGGATCTCGCTTTCGCTGACGACTGCCTGTTTGCCATCAGTAATTACGATAATAACTGTTTCCTGCATAAGATCAATGTCAGCTCCGGCGATGATGAGATCATCTCTGATGATGATTTCGCTATGTTCGGAGACTATGACGACGAAAGGCTCATTATCAGCACGTACCTTGATGATAATAATGAATTCCATCTCTATGAGTATGTTTTCAGCTCCGGCGAACTCCGCGAATTCAAACCCTTCGATACTGACTATTCCTCCCTTACCCCCGACCTGCTGTCATATACCACTATTGACAGAGAGTCCCACAGCACTATCATACATACTCCTTTCTATTCAATCAATACCGGTCTGCGTAATGTCGAACTCATTTCCGCTGACAAGGAGATCTGTAATGTCGTCGAAAAAGTCGCAGATTCCAACTACTTCAAAAGTATCATACATCAGTATAATATCAGAAGCCGCCAGTGCTTCGTGCTCGATACCCTTTCTACTAATGACGAGTTCTACGCTTCCGGCGACCTTATCATCAAAAACTCTTACGGCACTTCCATCATTGTCCCCTCTATCGGTCAGGAATTCTTTATGATGCCGCAAGACATGGATAATGAGTTCCAAGAATACGATATTCTCAGCAAAAGCAAGTACATCAACGGCTCCCTGATTACTTTTCGAACTATCATGGATTATCATATGCAGCTCTCTCCTGATGAAACGAGCTCTGAGAGCTATTCTATGTCTGTCAAGCCGCTGGATATTGTGTACTGCAATATACAATAACATAAAAACAGTCAGCATTCGGTTTTGCTCCGCCTGCTGACTGCTTTTTTTTATTTCACTGTTATGCTTCCGGACTGGAAATGCTCAAAGGCATATTTCTCCATCGATATGTCCTTCGCTGCATTCTGGAACATATCTGTGTCAAGAAAATACATTCCTATCGGATATACCGTGCCGCTCTTTGCGTCCATCGGTACTGTGAAGCTGAATGTCACTATGTCGCCGTCTTCTCCTCCGTCTTCACTGAATATCTCCGTGAAGAACAATGACTTGAGCCCACTGTCTTCAAGCTCCTTCGGCACGTTGTTTACCCATGTCTTGGACATCGATGCCTGTGCTGCTGCTGATGCGCTTCCTAACTTGAAATCTACATCGCGCTCAGCTTCATTCCTCATCACACATTTCAGTTCCTTCGGATATGTTACGTGTATTCCACACATCGACCAGCCTTTTGTTCCGCTGACCGATAATGTGACCTCTGCGGTCTCTCCAGCTCCTGCTGTTACATCACTTAACTTCAGTAACGGTCCCTCAGATGCACTTTCTACTTTCTCATACTTCCTGCGTATTGTTTCGTCTGCTGCCGGATAGTCTACTACACTCGTCTGCGATGATGTGCTTATGGACTGCTTGTTGCCTCCGCTGCATGATACCATCGCACTGACTGTCAGTAATATTGCTATCGCTGTTGCTGCTGCTCTTTTATTCATTCTCCGCAGTCTCCCTTACTCCTGTTACTTTAAGCTCTTCGCCTTCCGCTGTCACCTCTATCGACTTTATCGCCGATACATCGTTGATTATCAGCTCTGCTACCTTGTCTTCGACCTCCTGCCTTATTACACGGCGTATGTCACGGGCTCCGTATGGCTTGCCGTAGGACTTCTCTGCTATCAGCTCAAGCGCTGTCTGGTCGTAGCTTATGGTAATGTTCTTCTCCGCAAGCGGCTCCTTCATCTCGTCAAGCATCAGTGCTGCTATCTTCGCAAAGTCTTCCTTCGTAAGCTGCCTGAATACTACTACTTCATCGATTCGGCTGATGAACTCCGGTCTGAGGAACTCCCTCAGTCCCTTCATCGCCTTATCCTTCGTTATTTCGTCCTCTGTTCGGTTGAAGCCTACTCCTACGCTCTTGTCCGTTGAACCTGCGTTGGAGGTCATGCAGATTATCGTGTTCTCAAAGTTGACCGTTCTGCCGTGGGCATCGTCTACCTTGCCTTCGTCAAGTATCTGCATCAGTATATTCATTACGTCAGGATGCGCCTTCTCGATCTCGTCAAACAGTATCACTGAGTACGGTCTGCGGCGTACCTTCTCCGTCAGCTGTCCTGCCTCCTCATAGCCTACGTAGCCGGGTGGTGAGCCTATCATTCGCGCTACGGAATGCTTCTCCATATACTCCGTCATGTCAAGACGTATCAGCGGCTCTGTGCTGTCAAACATCTCCTCAGCCAGCGCCTTTACAAGCTCTGTCTTTCCTACGCCGGTGGGTCCCACAAATATGAATGATGCCGGTCTGCGGCGCTTGTTCAGCTGCACTCTCGTGCGCTTTATCGCCTTCGTCAGTACATCTACCGCTTCGTCCTGTCCAAGTATCCGCTTCTTCAGCGCTTTGTCCAGCTTCGCTATCTTGATGAACTCTGTCTCTGCGATCTTGCTCGCCGGAATTCCCGTCCACAGCTCTACGACCTTCGTGATGTCTTCCTCTGTGACCTGTACGTTCTCCGCCTTCTCACGCAGCTTATCCTCTGCCGCACGAGCATGGACCAGCTTGCCCTTTACCTCTGCGATCGCCTGAAAATCCGGCTCAGTCTGCTCCATAAGGCTCGTGTTCATGCCCTCAAGTACTTCGATCTCTTTCTTGATCTTCTCGTATTCAGCGATCTCTTCCGACCTGATGCTCGCCAGCGCACAGCCTTCGTCAAGCAGATCTATCGCCTTATCCGGCAGGAATCTGTCTGTGATGTATCTCTCAGATAATACCGCACAGAGCCTTACCAGATAGTCCGATATGTGCACCTTGTGGTATTCCTCATAATACTTCTTTATTCCGATCAGTACATTCACTGTGTCCTCTACTGTAGGCTCGTTTACTGTTACAGGCTGGAATCTGCGCTCAAGTGCTGAGTCCTTCTCGATATACTTGCGGTATTCGCCAAAGGTGGTCGCGCCTATTACCTGCACCTCTCCTCGTGAGAGAGCCGGCTTCAGTATATTCGCTGCATTCATCGATCCCTCAGAATCGCCTGCGCCTACAAGATTGTGTACCTCGTCGATGAAGAGGATTATATTTCCCTCTTTCTTTACTTCGTCTACAAGTCCCTTTACACGGCTCTCAAACTGTCCGCGGAACTGCGTTCCGGCTACCAGCGCCGTCAGGTCAAGCAGGTATATCTTCTTGTCAGCAAGATTGAACGGTACGTCGCCGGAATTGATCCTCAGTGCGATCCCCTCCGCTATTGCCGTCTTTCCGACACCCGGCTCACCTATCAGACACGGATTGTTCTTCGTGCGGCGTGAGAGTATCTGTATCACTCTGGATATTTCCTTGTCACGGCCGATTATGTTATCAAGCTGGCCGTCCGCTGCCTTCTGGGACAGATTCGTGCAATAGCTTCCGAGGAATTTAAGCTCCTTCTGCTTCTTCTCACGCTTCGCTCCGCCAAATAATCCCTTCTTCTCACGGTCAGGCTTCTCCTGCGGCTGATCTCCGGATTCGCTTCCGCTCGCTGAGCTGTCTCCCTTGTCGCCGCCCATATTGAACATATTCGATAAGAAATCCGGCATAAGTCCCGATCCGCCCATCTCAAATGAGTCTCCGTCAAGCATACCCATCATTGTGTCTGAAAGCTGGTCTACTTCTTCGTTGGTTATTCCCAGCTTATCCATGTACTCCTTTACCTGCGGGATATTCCTGTCCCTTGCACATGAGAGGCAGAGCCCCTCATTCTTCTTCTCATTCCCCTGCACCGATGTGATAAACACTACCGCAGGTCTCTTCTTGCAATTGCTGCACATTATCATCAGGCTGTTACCTCCTGTTTGCCTCGTATTGTTGTTTCTATCCTTCCCTTACAGTGTAAGTATCAGATCATAAAAACGCTTGAATATGAATGATTTGTCTATTGCTTCAAAATTGAAGAACAGCATCTCGTTGCTGCCAAGTATTACGTATAGCCGGACCATCGCTGCTACGGCTGCTGTAAGTACTGCTCCCTTCGGCAGTCCTGCAAGTCCTCCGACTATGTGTGATGTGGTGCTGTCTGTGTTCTTATCGCCGGTGAATACCCGCACTACAAACAGCGCGATTATTATTATCACTACAAGCAATGCTACAAATAATACCAGCCGTACTATCTTTTTGTATGCCGGTGCTGTGTAGTTGTCTGCTATATATGTTGCTGCGGTCTTCTGACTCTCCGGCTCCCTCAGCAGACTTATGAGATGCGGCATCGTTTCCGGATCATTCCGTATGGATTCGGCTGCGGTCTCTGCTGCGAATTTGTTCAGCTCCTTGCTTATTATCCGGCTTATCACTACTGCGTAGCCTTCTATGAGCTGCGGCTTCAGTTCGTCCTCTTCCGCTACCTTCCTTCCGTTGATGTTGTTGATATACTTGTATATCTCATCATTTATCTCTTCTATCGTCTTTTCGTCTGCTTCATCAAAGATATTGTTCAGCTTCTCCTGCTTTATATCTACATTATATTCAAGTGAATCAAGGTATTCACACATCATCTCTGTAAATGTATCGCTCGTCAGATGCTTGTCGATCTTCTTGATGTTGCTTCCGCGGATATTACTCGTGTATAACGACTCTGCCATCGTTCCGCTGATCGATAATGCTACCACTACCGCCAGTATGTATCCGGCTACATCAAGCCCTGACTTCAGTATTCCTTTCTTTCCGGATAAAAATATGCATATGAGGAATATCGCGACTGCGATAACATCATAAAACCACCAGAATTCTGTTCCCATAATTTTCAGTACGGTACCTCTTTATACCGTACTCTCCTCCTTTCATACTCTCAGCTTTCATAGCTTATTTTGTCTATCCTGTTATGTCCCTTTAAATATATCGCTCCGCTGCTGCGGACAAATCCGGTGTAGGAATCGCCTACCTGCGCTGTGGACCTCAGCCCTCCGCTGAAATCATACGCCTGTATGCTCTCTTGACTCATTACGTACACAAGTCCTTCCGATATGGTTATGTCTACAAGCGGTGAGCCTATCTCTATTTCCTGTGGATCATTGCCTACTCCGCTGAACAGTACCAGCGTGTACTTCCTTCGGTCATTGTTGTTTATTATGACCGCTGACTTCCCTCCACGGCTCGCTCCGCCTTTTATGTCTCCGTCATATACGTACTCAGACCCGATAAGTCCGTTCCCTCCTGCGTATCCGCATGAGTCCATTCCAAGTATGAATGCGCTGCCTTCACAGCTGTATACCTCAAGCCCGAATGTGTCTATCGCCGGTGATGTCCATTTCTCTGTCTTTTCCTTGAAATCTATCTCCTGCGCATATGTCACCATTCCGCCGCCGCGGGCATCTATATAGCTTATCACACAACCCTTGCTCCCTTCATGGAAGCTGATGTCGTCTGCACGCTCTACACACTTGCGCTCGTATATGCACGCTCCCGTCCGGTCGTAAACGTATATCTCACAATAATAGCTCTTCGATGTGGTCACTACTGCGGTGTATCCGTCTGCGCTCAGACGCGCAAATATTATGCTGTTGTCAAATTTATGGGTGTAAAGTACCTCGTTTACATCCTCTACGGAGATCTCATCTCCTCCGCTTTCAAATATCAGCGCCCGCTCATTCTCCGCAAGCATCACCGGATTAGTATATGCGTGCTGACGACGTTTGATCAGCGCTCCGTCTTCACTGTAGAAATTTACATATGCATCACTCAGCAGTACAAGCTCCTTGCCGGAGTACTTCAGCTGGTAATTGCCTCCGCCGGATAACTCTATGGGGAAGTTGCCCTCCTCAAGCTGTCCGTCATTGACTATGGTCTGGTACTGCTTCCCTATGCCTCTCAGCTTGGGCAGCCATACCTCCTGCGTTACGTATATTACAGCGGCTGCCAGCAGCAATATGACGATGACGGCAAACCGTATCAGCTTCTTCCTTCGCTTGGCACGGTTCTTTTGCTCTATAGGGTCATTCTCGTCATACATCGGCACAGGCACCGCCTCCTTTCTTCTTTTCTTCCTTGTCTGCGGTTCAGTCCTGCCTCAGCATCTCTTCTTCACTGTAGAATACACGGTTGAGATACAAGCCGTGCGCCATTGCCGTTCTGCCGGCGCTGAGCCTGCTTTTTGCCTCCATGATCGCAGGCATATCCTCCGGCGCCATGCGCCCTTCACTTATGTCTATCAGTGTGCCTGCTATTATCCTAATCATATTATACAGAAATCCATTTCCTTTTACAAGCATTATCACTGAATCTCCACTTTTTTCTATTTC
>CADBNS010000020.1 GCA_902796065.1 Ruminococcus flavefaciens | reverse complement strand
TTCGGAATGGCGCGCCTTGCTGGATTCGAACCAGCGGCTTACTGCTTAGAAGGCAGTTACTCTATCCAGCTGAGTTAAAGGCGCATACAAAACTATAGCAGCATAAGCTGCTAAAAATTGGAGCGGGTGATGGGAATCGAACCCACGTAACCAGCTTGGAAGGCTGGAATTCTACCATTGAACTACACCCGCGTGACGTTTCAACAGAAGATATTATACCATATCATTGTCACGTTGTCAATACCACATTGTAAAAAAAGTCAAAATGCACAAAAATATCTTTCATACTACCTCTGCGATATGCGTTATGGAATAATAAGAAATATTTAAGAATTTCATTCGGTGTATTTTAAGGCTGCTGTATTAAAATATTATCATGGAATCGATAAGCTGTAACATTGCTGTAAGATTCTGCGTATATATTAATGTTATCGCCGTTGGAATTTGAATATTACTTTTTTGTAATATCGTGCAAATTTTTTGCAAAAGGTATTGACAGACTCAAGAAATAGTGATATTATTATCAATGTGATAACTGTATTATACTCATTAGTACATTTACTACAGTTCGACAACTGTCCCATACGTTTCAAATGTTGATGAAATGTTGATTTTTCTGCATAAAATAGAGAAGTACAGTTATCCGCAACTAATACAGTTTTACTTATCATGCTGTAAGTTGTTCCTTCAGAGATGATACTTATGTTAATAAAAGCAAAATTAATGCAAAATCTATTGACATCACACGAGAAATATTATATCCTGTATATTGTCACGTGTTCGTTGTGCAAGTTAAATCTATTTTTGTGACTTCGTCTTTTTTCGTCTCTGAAAACACTTATAATAGAACAGATCACATATACAGTCATATCACCGCTCCAGCGGCGATAAATGTGTAGAATACATAAAGAATCAAGGTAGTGATCAAATGAAAAAAAACAAAGATCAGTGCGGCAGACGCAGTGAACGCATCTTCAGCAATGTATGCATCGCGCCAAGTCTTATCGGTGTTCTGGCTTTCTTCATTATCCCATTCGGCATCGTTATTTACTACTCTATGATAAATAATCCGATCATGCACGAATTCGTCGGTTTCCAGAACTACAGCAAGCTATTCGTCAATGAAGCTTTCAGGCGCGCTGCTAAGAATACTACGCTGTTCTCTGTAGTTTCCGTTCCGCTGTCACTGGTATTATCCCTGGGGCTTGCCGTTATTCTTGAACGCAATATCCCCGGAAAAAGCGTATTCCGTACTTTCTTCCTTTCACCTCTTATGGTGCCTATCGCTTCGGTAGTCCTCGTATGGCAGGTACTCTTCCATAACCACGGTACTATCAATCAGGTCATTGAGGCCTGCGGCGGAAACGGCATCGACTGGCTTAAATCTGCCAAGGGTCAGGTCATACTCGTTTGTATGTTCCTCTGGAAAAATCTGGGATACAATATGATACTCTTCATGTCAGCCCTGTCTGGCATACCTAAGGATATTATTGAAGTCGCTGAGCTTGAAGGCGCAAGCAAGCTGTATCAGTTCTTCCATATCAAGCTGAGATACCTCTCTCCTACGATACTCTTCGTTCTGATACTCTCTCTTATCAACTCCTTCAAGATCTTCCGCGAGGTATATCTCCTTACCGGCGATTACCCCTTCGACAGACTCTATATGCTCCAACACTTCATGAATAATACCTTCAATAGTCTGGATTATCAGAAGCTCTCCGCAGCAGCCGTCCTCTTTGCCGGAATTATGATAGTTATTATCGCTATCCTGCTGTTTGCCGAGAATTACTTCGGAAAGGACGTGGAAAACTGATGTTGATGACACGTTCACAGAAAACAAAGGCGTTCAATATCTGCCTTACCATTTTCGCCGGTCTGGCTGCGCTGATGTTTCTTATGCCGACTATCCTTACTATCGCTAATTCATTCATGACTTCTTCCGAAATATCCGCCAACTACGGCGCGATGTTCCAGAATATGACCAACGACAGCAAGGTGTTCATTTCTGATAATGTAAACCTGAAATTCCTGCCGGACAAGGTCACAGTGGCTCAGTATAAGGCTGTTCTGCTGAAAAGTCCGGATTATCTTCTGAAATTCTGGAACTCAGTGATACTCACTGTTCCCATAACGCTGTTTCAGGTGATCGTTGCGGTGCTTGCTTCCTATGGCTTCTCACGCTATCAGGGCAAGATCAAGAGCATTATCTTCTTCTCTTACATCATTCTCATGCTCATGCCCTATCAGGTCACTCTTGTTCCTAATTTCCTCGTAGCTGACAAGTTCGGTCTGCTGAACACAAGATGGGCGGTCATCCTCCCGGGTATCTTCTCTCCTTTCAGCATCTTCCTCCTTACAAAGGTAATGCGAAGGATTCCGGTATCCTACGTTGAGGCTGCTAAGCTCGACGGCGCTACCGAAATGCAGATACTTCTGCGGATATACGTTCCGCTCTGCAAGGGCGCTCTTGCTTCCATCGCTATGCTTGTTTTCATTGACTACTGGAATATGGTCGAGCAGCCGCTTGTTCTTATGAAAGACAGTCAGACTCACCCGCTCTCCGTCTTCCTTTCACAGATAAATTCCGGAGACATCGGTCTTGCTTTCGCTGTCGGAGTCGTTTACATGGTGCCGACTATCCTCATGTTCCTCTATGGTGAGGATTATCTGGTCGAGGGTATCACCTACTCAGGCGGTATCAAGGGTTAATTTACTACAGAAGGAGCTTCAATAATGGCTGATTTAACTGATACTAAAGATATAAAAGACAATAAAGAATCCGCAGTCATGGATCCGCGCAGAAAACGTGAGATAATCAAGACTATACTTATTATATTCCTGGCTGTTCTCCTGATACTCACTTTCTGCTCCAACACAATAATGAACAAATCTCTGGCAGAGATCTCAACTGAACGCGCTGCTTCCGGTAAACTCGTGGAGAGAATACAGGAACAGGGCCCTGTTGAATCCAACCAGTCCTATGATGTCACTGTTGACGGTAACAAGACCATCGATACCATTATGGTAAAGAAGGGTCAGGCTGTCAAGAAGGGCGATGTCCTGTTCACTACCGGCGGCGGTACAAACGAGAAGATCGATACCGCTGAAAAGGAACTGGACGCTCTGAAGCTGGAATACCAGAAGGCTCTCCTCGAACTCCCCACTGACTACTCCAAGGAGAATCAGGAGATCGCTGCTGCAAGAGATGAGCTCAACGCTGCTATCGCAAAGCGCGATCAGTTCATCGCTAATCAGGGCAATGCTCAGGCTGAAAAGGCTGCTTATACTGAGAATAATAACAAGCTCAAGTACTACACAAAGCTCCAGACCAAGCTCACAGGCGTTATTGCCGCTATGGAGGACGATATGTACGCTACTGCCGCTCCTGAGTATACAGCTGATCTGGTTCGCATGAAGAATGAAATGACCGATGCTGAGAATGCTTACAATGCTATCCTTGCTCAGGTAACTCAGATCGCTTCCGAGGGCGGCGATACTTCCTCCCTCAAGGCTGAGCTTGATGAAAAGAATGCCGCTTTCGAGCAGAAAAAGGCTGACTACACTACATATAAGAACAACTACCGCGCAGAACTCGTTGCTAAGCTGGAGGACGCTGAGAATAATGTGGACTACTATACCAGTCTCGTCGGCGATCCTGATTCAGGTGTTTCTTCTTCTGTTGGTCTGGCTGGCGGCGGCGGAGATTCCCTCGAAGTCCTCGAGCAGGACGTAAAGGCTAAGCAGACCGCTCTGGAAACTGCTATCGCTGCTCTCGACTCCACTAAGAAAAAGGACAGCAACGACAAGGCTCTTGCTAACCTCGATCTCGACGCAAAGAAGAAGTCCATCGATAAGGCTCAGGAGGCTCTCGATAAGCTGAAAAAGGAGAACTCCTCCTCCGAAATCAAAGCAAAATACAGCGGTGTCGTAAGCGACATCAATGTAAAGCCCGGTGAGGATACCGTTCCCGGTACTCCTATCGCTACTATCGACCTCTCTGATGAGGGCTATACCGTCAAGATCTCTGTGGACGCTGAAAAGTGCAAGAAGATCAAGAAGGGTATCGAAGCTGAGGTAGTTAACAACTGGAACAACGATATTACCGCTGTTCTCACTGATATTAAGAACGACAGTACTGCCGGCGCAAGAAAGAAACAGCTCGTTTTCTCTCTTACCGGTGATGTTGAATCCGGCTCTTCCATCGATCTCTCTATCCCCTGCGGCAGCGGCAACTACGACACCATCGTTCCAAAGAGCGCTGTCCACAATGACATCAAGGGCGATTTCGTCCTCACTGTCTCTTCCAAGAGCTCTCCTCTCGGAAACAGATACTACGCTGAAAGAGTCGATGTTCAGAAGCTCGCTGAAGATGAAGTATCTGTTGCTGTAAGCGGTATGCTTACAAGCGGAGACTACGTTATCACTGCTTCAAGCAGAAATATCAAGCCTAATGACCAGGTCCGCATGAAAGAAAAGTAAGACGGGCGGTGGTCTGAATGAAATTTAAACTCAAGAAAAGACATATCGTTATCGCGGCTGTCAATGCGGCTGCCGCAGCAAGTATACTGACACTCTCCCTTGTGGGAAATGCAATGATAAAGGATCAGGCGTACAACGATTCTGCACGTTTCTGGTCCCCTGACAAGGACTTTACTCAGATGAGCTGCTTCCTCTCCGATGATTCCGGCATGACTACGGACAATGTAATGGCTGTAAGAACAATGCTGAACAAGAAGCTGGAAGATGTATCGCTGGTCGCTGAGGACGGCAAGTCTCTTATCACTGACGGCTACAGCAAGCCCATCGGTAAAATGAGCTTTCAGGGCAATACCAATAAGACCACTGAGGCTCAGGTCACTGTGGCAGGAGGTAACTTCTTCCTCTTCCGTAACTTTATCCTGCTGCACGGCAGCTATTTCTCCGATTCAGACCTGCGTCAGGACGGCGTGGTACTGTCAGAGAATCTGGCATGGGAGCTCTTCGGCTCCACTGATATTGCCGGTATGACCGTCACTGTAAACTCCCGTGACTTCTTCGTTTGCGGAGTTATCAGTGAACCTTCCTCAAAGCTGGATAAGAAAACCGCCGGCGAAGGCTACCGCGCTTACATCTCTTACAAGGGTGCTGAGCTGGTAAACGGCAGTCAGAGCTCCTTATCTGACAGTACGTCCGCTGCTGCAAGTACCTCATCTGCCGAAAAAGGCATAACCTGCTATGAGTGCATTATGCCAAGCCCTGTAAAAAATTACGCTTACAACTCCTTCAAGGAGTATTTTGACAGCAACTTCAAGGATAAATTTGAAACTGTGAATAACACCGAACGTTTCAGCTCCGGCAGTCTTGTAAAGGCGTATAAAAAGCGCTCAGAACTTGCAGTCCGCGATTCAGCTGTGATCTTCCCATACTGGGAGAATGCTTCGCGTATCGCTGAATTCAAGCTCTCCTCCGTTTACTTCTGGAGAAGGATTTGCTGTATTCCGCTTATTCTTACTGCTCTCTGGCTCATTGTCAGACTATGGATAATCGGCGGAAAGTACAAGCGCCGCCTGACCAGCTTCCTTGCTGAGACTATCAACGACACTATGTACAAAATAAGCACAAGAAAGCAAAAAAAGGATGAATTATCATCAGAAAGAAACGCATAGAAAGGATCTTTAATATGAAAATCACACCATTTAAACGAACTATGGCAGGTATCATTGCATTAGGCATGATAATGTCAGCTGCTTCATGCAGCGCATCCGGCGACAACAATAATAACGGTTCCGCTTCCGCTGATAAGGTCAGCAAGAAGGTAGTCAATTCCTACCGCTCTGTTGATATTGTATCCGATGTTCAGCTCAATTACATTGAGAAAGTGGACAATATCGCTGATACAGGCAAGTATCTCGTGACAGGATATGGAGATAACGGTTCCGCTATGTATATCACTGATTCCTCTTTCGAGACACTTACCGAAATCGAACTCAATAAGGATAAGGGTGAGAACACTGAGAGCAGCACTTACTCCGGTGTTTCTAAGGACGGTACTATCTTCGTGATCGCTTCAAATGTTGATTACGGTGATTTCAAGCTCCCCGACTGGGACGACCCTAACTTCGATTACGAGAATTTCGACTTCGAGGCTATGGAGAAAGCTGCAAAGCACTCCTACAGCGTATATACCCTCGACAGCGAAGGTAAGCTCATCTCCGAAAACGAGCTCCAGGGTATCGATAAATACGCCGATGAAGATCAGCAGGTTTATTTCAGCGCTGTTTTCCCAATCGATGCTGATAAGGCTCTCGTCGGATTCGACGGTGCTGTAACCAGCTACGCTATCGTAAACAAGGACGGTAAGATCGAGCAGGACGTCACACTTGACGATCCGATCTGGTCCACCGGTTCATGCATCAATAAGGACGGAAATATAACTTACACAGTATGGGACGAAGGCAACAGCGTTGTAAAGACCTTCGATCTCGCAACTCTGAAAAATACTGACAAGACTGTTCCCCTCAAGGACACAGATGTTACAAATATCAGAACCATGTGCTGCGGTACCGGCGATTACGACTTCTACCTCTCATCTCAGACAGGTCTCTATGGTTTGAAGCCTGACGGCTCTGTCGATGAGATCATCAACTGGATCGATTCCGATATAAACGGCGATTTCGTTACAACAGTTGTTCCTGTCGAAAATGATGAGTTCATCGTCTATACTCAGGACTGGAATACCGGTGCAGGCAATTTCTCACGCCTCACACGCCGCGATCCTTCCGAGCTCGAAAGCGCTAAGGTATTATCTCTGGGTATGATGTATGTTCACCCCGATATTTCTTCTAAGGTAACTGCATTCAATAAGTCTCAGGACGATGTTCGTATCAAGATCGTTGACTACAGCAAGTACGATGACTACGATGAAGAGAATAAAAAGGTCATAAACTCTTCCGAGAACCAGCTCAAGATGGATATTGTTTCAGGTAACGCTCCTGATATGGTATTCGTTTATGATCCCGGTGTTATCAAGTCCATCGCTTCAAAGGGCGTTTTCGCTGACCTTTATCCGCTCCTCGGTACAAACGGCTCAGCAAAGAAGGAAGACATCATGGATAACGTGCTGAAGGCTTGCGAGTACGACGGCAAGCTCGTTACCATCACTCCCGGATTCTCTGTATCAACTATCGCTGCTAAGACAAAGCTCCTCGACGGCAAGACTTCATGGAATCTCGATGAACTCATCGATGCTTACCACAAACTCCCTAAGGGTACAAAGCTCTTCGGCAGCATGATGGGCGGAAGAGAAGATATTCTCAATATGCTCTCTATTTCAAATAAATCACTTATTGACACCGAAAAGCATACCTGCAACTTCAATTCTCCTGAGGTCGTAAAGCTCCTCAACTTCTGCAATGAGTTCGAGGAAGAAGAAGAGTTCGACTGGGAACACGCTTCACAGTCTGAAATGCAGGAGTACTACGAAAAGGAAGAGACTTCTTACAGAGATGACAAGGCTTTCCTTATGCAGTATGACCTCTCTGATCTCGCCGGTTATAAAGAACTCTCTCAGGGTTCATTCGGTGATGACGTTACTCTGATCGGCTTCCCCACAGGTTCCGGAAACGGCGCTCTGATCAGCTGCTATACCTGCTTCTCTATCCTTAATTCTGCTTCCGATAAGGACGCTTGCTGGAAATTCATCTCACAGTTCCTTACTCCTGAGTACCAGAGCAGCGAAGAAAACAGAATGATGGGTACTATCCCTTCACTCAAGTCCTCATTTGAAGAGGCTCTCGATGCAGCTACTAAGAAGCCTTTCTATACCGATGCTGACGGCAAAAAGGTTGAGTACGACCGTACCTACTATATCGGCAATAAGGAGATCAAAATAGATCCTCTTAACGAAGAAGAAAAGAACTTCATAAGAGATTATATCCTCGCAAGTGATGAGACCGGTGTCGGATATACAGACTCCGAAATCGAAAACATCTTCATGGAGGAAACCAAAGCATTCTTCAACGGCGAACGTACCGCTGAGGAAACTGCTGAACTGCTCCAGAACCGCATCTCTATCATACTCAGCGAGCAGTCATAATTATCGACATCTTCACTTTCATAAACTCCACCTCCTTATGAGGATCCGGCTTCCCTTCTTTCCTCGGGA
>CADBNS010000019.1 GCA_902796065.1 Ruminococcus flavefaciens | reverse complement strand
CCCACTCCTACCCTGTAATGTATATCAGATTATGTTTAAATGATGAAATTTTACAAAAAATATTGCAAATTTCTGCGGAATGTGTTACAATATGGGTGATGGGTCATATGAACTCATTCCAAAGCTCATGGCCTGTCGACCACGTAGGGATTACTACATTTTCTTTGAAAGGGGGATCTTTTATGAGCATACTGGTTTGGGCTATACTTGTTGTTGCTTTCGTCATCATAGAGATCGCAACTGTCCAGCTCGTTTCGATCTGGCTTGCTGCCGGTGCGCTGGTAACTATGATCTGCTGTTATTTCTTCCATCCGACAGTACTGGGTCAGCTGGTGATATTCCTTATCACTTCTGCGCTGTTCCTGGCTTTCACTTTCCCGATGCTGAAGAAAATGCGCGGCAAGGGTCATGTATCGACCAATGCGGAGCTTGATGTCGGCAAATCTGCCACTGTGATCGAAGACATCAATCAGGACGCCGGTACAGGACGTGTCACTATCAATGGGGTTGACTGGAGTGCAGTGTCCGCTTCCGGTGAGGCTATCCGCAAAGGCTCTGTAGTTACTGTGACCAAAGTACAGGGAGCTAAGCTCTTCGTTGAGCTCAAAAAGTAATACTATACTTATTATTCTTGGAGGTAAACTATCATGGATGTATTCGCAATTATTGTTATTCTCGTTATCATATTCCTTCTGATCGTCATTATCAGAAGCGTATGTATCGTTCCGCAGGCTCACGTTTTCGTTGTTGAGCGCCTCGGTAAGTTCCAGGACGAGTGGGAGACAGGTCTTCACGTTCTTGTACCATTCGTTGACCGCATCGCCGGCCGCGTTTCACTCAAGGAAAAGGTCGTTGACTTCAAGCCGCAGCCTGTTATCACTAAGGATAACGTTACAATGCAGATCGATACAGTTGTTTTCTATCAGGTAACTGATGCAAAACAGTATATCTACGGCGTTGAGAGACCTCTCGCAGCTATCGAGAACCTCTCTGCAACAACTCTCCGTAACATCATCGGTGAGATGGAGCTTGATGCTACACTCACTTCCCGTGACGTTATCAACACAAAGATCACTTCTATCCTCGATCAGGCTACAGACCGCTGGGGTATCAAGGTAAACCGTGTTGAGCTGAAGAATATCCTTCCTCCTCGTGAGATACAGGATGCAATGGAGAAGCAGATGAAGGCTGAGCGTGAGCGCCGTGAGAAGATCCTTCAGGCTGAAGGTGACAAGAAGTCTCAGGTCCTTGTAGCTGAAGGTGAGAAGGAATCTCAGATCCTCCGTGCTGAGGCAAAGAAGCAGGCTCAGATCCTTGAGGCTGAGGCTGAAAAGCAGGCAATGATCCTTCGCGCTGACGCTGTACGTGAGCAGAAGGTTCTGGAGGCTACCGGTGAGGCTAAGGCTATCGAAATGGTTCAGCAGGCTCTTGCTGAGAGCCTTGTAAAGCTCAATCAGGCTAATCCTTCCGAACGTGTTATCCAGCTCAAGTCTCTTGAGTCACTTGCTAAGGTCGCTGACGGTAAGTCCACCAAGATCATTATCCCAAGTGAGATACAGGGTCTTGCAGGTCTTGCTGCCGGAATCAAGGGCGTTATGTCTGACAGCGATAAGTAATAACTACAGCCGGAGCTTTTGCTCCGGCTGTTTTTATGCCTGTGCGGACCTGTGTCCGCATTTTTTGTGCTCTGTGTACGCCATGATGTATGGTGCGATACCCTTCGCATCGTTCTCCACTACCTTCTCGCGCAGGTAGTAGCCTGCTGTTCCGTCCCGTCCGCTGTCGCCGCCAAGTCCGCCCATAAGGCAGATATTGCGCAGTACCGGCAGCCCATCTGCATCTGTATCTATGAACCTGTCCGTCACAGCGCTGAAAGCCTCGAATCCGGAGCGGTATATCTCATCACCTGCTATACCAAGCCGCCGCGCCTTCATCGCTGAGTACGCATACAGCAGAGTTCCGCTGGTTTCGGGATAATTTCCGGAGCACCCCCTGCGCGCCGGAAGCTGATACAGCATTCCCTCCGACGTAAAGCGCGATAACGCCTCAAGAAGCTCACGAAGCATAGCCGCTGCCGCAGTACACTCCGGCAGGAGCTCACATATATCCGCAAGTCCGGCACTGAGCCAGCCCATCGAGCGAAGCCAGAACTCCGGCGAAAGACCGGTAACTCTGTCCGCCCAGATCATCGTGTGCGTTTCATCGTAGCCGTGGTAGTACAGTCCCGTCGCATCGTCACGCATCAGCCGGCGTATGTTCTCCAGCTGACGCTGTACGTCCTCTGCTTCAGCATTACCTCCGGACTCAGCCAGAAAAGGCAGAGACATATATACACTGTCAAGCCAGATCTGTCCCGGATATATCCCCTTGTGCCAGAAATTCCCGCATTTCAGCCGTGGCTGCACACGCAGACACTCACGAAGGCGCTCAGCAGCGGCAAGATAGCGGCTCTCACCGGTAAGTCTCCACATACTCAGCAGGCTTCGTCCGCCGCAGATGTTGTCCAGATTGTGATCCTGCACGGACATGGTAGGTATTTCGCCGGACTCAGTTACGTATGCGCTCAGGAACCGATCAGCGTACTCCGAAAGCCGTCTGTCACCGCTCACCTCGTACAGCATAAGAACTGCCCGTATCATGCAGCTGTCAATGTAGTTCCATTTTGCTGCCTTGCGGTATATCTGATTCTCCCTGTTCCACATGGGCTGCAGCGGATCTGACGGAAGGATCATCTTTTCTATGTATCCCTCCACTGTTTTTGCACTTTTTGTTATAGTACTCATCCTGTCAGGCCTCCTGCTGTTATGCCTCCGATCAGTTTCCTCTGAGCTGCGGCAAATACAGCTACAGACGGTATCAACCCGATGACCGACATAGCTATTATCCTGTTCTGCTCATAACCGTTGCCGGTGCTGTCGGCAGACAGCCTCAGCGCCAGTGATAACGGATACTTCTCCACTGAGCTTATCATCATCAGCGGTTCAAGGAAGTCATTCATCGTCCAGAGGAATGTGAATACTGTTATGGATACCAGTACCGGACGTAAACAGGGTATGAGGACATACACCAGAGTCCCTATTGTTCCGCAGCCGTCTATTCGTGCAGCCTCATCGAACTCCTTAGGTACTCTGCGGAAGAACTGCAGCAGCATGAATACGAAGGCTCCCTCGACTGCAAACAGCGACGGCAGCGTCAGCGGTACGTATGTGTCAAGAAAGCCTGTTCTGCTCCACATGACATACATCGGCATCACTCTGACTATGCCCGGCATGAACATTGTTCCCATGAAGAGTGCAAATACTCCCTTTTTCATGGGGAAATCAAACCGTGCAAAGCCGTATGCCACCAGTACAGATGATACCAGCGTGAACAGAGTTTTCGGAAGTATCACCTTGAATGTGTTGATGAAGTAGTGTCCCATACTGTAAGGTGTTACTGTCTGCCACGCCTTACGGTATACTGACAGGTCGAAGTGAGCCGGCATGAACCACAGCGATGTGAATATCTCATCGTTGGACTTGAATGACGCACCGACCAGCCATATCAGCGGGTATATCATTATCACTGCCTCTGCCGTCAGGAGCATATACAGCATTATTCGCTTCTTCATATATATTCCTCCCTGCTTCTGCGTGTGACCCTGTAAATTATCAGTACCGTCACCGTGACTATGGCGAACAGCAGCCATGATACTGCATTTGCATACCCTGCATCGTGATACCTGAACATCTCGTTATATATCAGCATTCCTATGGTGTATGTGGAGCGCATGGGTCCGCCGCCGGTGATCATGTACGGTGCGTTGAACTCCTGCATAGCGGAAATGGTCTGAAGCACAAGATTCAGAAAGATAACATTCCTCAGCAGCGGCAGCGTGATGCGGAAAAAGCATCTTACTCCTCCGCAGCCGTCTACTCTCGCAGCTTCGTAGTACTCACAGGGAATATCCCTCAGTGCGTTGAGGAAAAGTATCATAGCCGATCCGAATTCCCACAGTCTCAGCAGCACTATCATCATCATGGAATGAATACCGCTTCCGTACCAGCTCACATCAGGGAGTCCGGCTGCGGATATGAGCTGATTGACCAGTCCGCCTGAGGTGAACAGAAACTGCCACATAATGACTATAGCCAGATTCGAGCCAAGTATCGACGGTATATAGAACAGCGTCCGGTAAACACCTATGCCCTTTATCCTGTTGTTCAGCACAACTGCTGCCAGCAGCGATACTATCAGCTTCAACGGTACGAGTATCAGCATATACACCAGCGTAGCCGATACAGCTGAATGAATGCCGTCGTCCTCCAGCATATACCTGTAGTTTCCGAGCCCGATATACTCCGGCTGATGGATACCGTCATAGTCAGTCAGTCCAAGCAGAAATGATGTGATGAACGGATAAAGCGTAAACACTAAAAATCCTGCTATGAACGGAGATACCAGCAGCAAGCCGGTATACCTGCTTACTCCCACAGGATTGTGATATGTCCTTTTCTTCATTTCTTTATCTTCTCCAGATATGATACGATCGCGTCATACATCTCCCGTGCCGCCTCTCCGGTATCAGCCTTGCCGTATGAGACCTTCTCTATCGCTTCGTTGTAGAACTCCTTCATACGTGAAAGCTCCATGTACGGACTTATGGTCACCGTGTCCACAGATCCCAGCATATCAGCGTTCTCCTGAGCCAGTCCTGTCAGATCACCGCTGCTTTCCAGACTTTCCGCCGCATAGCGTGACGAGGGTATGCCCCGGGTAGTGCCCAGAAGCTGCGCACAATCCGTGTTATTCAGCATAAAATCCATGAATGCAGCTGCCTCATCGGGGTGCTCTGTGTTAGCTGATAACGCATACATCAGAGACGGCTTTATCATCCAGCCGCCTGATTCGCCGTTGTCACCGGTCAGCAGCGGACCAGCACGGAGGTCACCTTCCGGCAGCACCATCTCGTACTTTCCTACCGAGCTGCCCCACTCAAGGACTCCCCCGACCCTTCCGCTTATGAACTCCGGCGACTGATACAGTGCAGAACTGCCGTCCTCGTCCGTATGCTCCCTGACTTTTCGGATAACGTGTCTGTCCTCAAGCTCCTTGCAGAAATCCAGTGCAGCCTCAATATCTTCCTGTGTGAAGCCAAGTTCTCCGTCCATAGTGATAAACGTGCGTCCGGTACGCTGCTGGATATACACCACAGCGAAATACCATTCAGTTCCTCCGGACTGAGTATCAAGATCCAGCGGATACATATCCTCTCTGCCGAATATATCGCCCAGCTGCATAAGTTCGCTCCATGTGGACGGGAATTCCTGTCCGAAACGGCTGTATGATGCGGAATTGTAGAACAGACCCCTGCCGCTGACAGATACAGTCACAGCATTGAGGTGCCCCCCGACCCTGCCGAATGCCAGCACATCGTCATCATATCCGGACAGGTCAAGGAAGGAGCTGAGCCGCTCCAGATCATAGAACCCCTCACCGTCCGGGGACATATTTATCAGCCAGTCGTAGTTTATCTGCATAATATCCGGCGATATTCCGCCGCTGAGCTGTGCTGAGACCTTTTCGGTCCAGCCGTCCCAGCCGCCGTACTCCGGCGTGATATGTATATCGGGGTGAAGCTGTTCCCACAGCGCTATAGCTTCAAGAGTCGCCGAATGTCTGTCATCTCCGCCCCACCACGAAAAACGCAGCGTACACGGATCAAGGTGTCCGTCAGGTAAGGTCACGGTATTGCTTTTTCTGCCTCCGCAGGCATAGAGAGTTATCGCACAGCAGCCTATTGCCGCAAGCGTTTTGATATTATTCTTCATACTCTCAGATCCTCAAAAATAATGATACTTATATTATACTCACATATCGGCAGGTTTTCAATAATTTTCTGTTAATATGAGGGCGGTTTAAAACAAAAGGCAGGAAGTAGTGTACTCCCTGCCATCCGGCGTATATTTTCCGTTCAGATCACTCAGCAGACGCCCTTGCCTCAAAGGATCTGTTGAAAGAACCGATCTCGATCAGGTTTCCCTCCGGGTCGGCGACATAGCAGGTACGCTGACCCCAAGGCTCTGTTGTCGGGTCCATAACAGGTACAGCTCCTTTGCTGACCGCATCGGCAAAGGCTGTATCGACCTCCTCATAGGTATCGACATACAGTGCTATCTCTGAATGGCCGTTCAGTCCCCTGACGTACTCATAGCTTCTGTCTGTCATGCGCTCGAAGTCCTTTCTGCCGTACAGCAAAAAAAGAGTACCGTCCTTCACAAGATATACATTTGAGGCGTCCTCAGCCTCACGAATGTCAAATCCCAGTACATCGCGGTAAAACCGTATCATTGCAGCCATATCGTTTACAAACAGTCCAAATCCGTCCAGTTTCATGATCCTGCTCCTTTCAGCATTAAGAACCTATCCACATAGGGATTCATGCACGTCTTTTCGTCAAATTTTGCCGGTGACTGCGTTAAAAATCCTTGAAGGGCGACAGCACGTCGGCGGATTTTTGCCTTGTCACCGACAAAATTATGCCTGATAATCCGTACATTCACCCTATGTGGACAGGTTCTTACTCTTATGGCTTAGCGTTAAGCATACTTG
>CADBNS010000018.1 GCA_902796065.1 Ruminococcus flavefaciens | reverse complement strand
GAAACTCTCAATAACAGCGTTAACGATCGTATCGAAGCAAATAACAGGATCATAAACAATACCATCGAAAGAAACACAGCGATGCTGAGAAATGAGATGCAGGGATATGCCGCAGCACTCAATAACCGCATCACCGAACTTGACAGCCGCATTACCAGCATAGACAATACAGTATCGGGTATGCTTCACAGCGATGCTGATCTGCTGGAAATGGCAAGGGATTATTATGCTTCAGCACAGCAGCTTATCGAGGAAACAGACGGTTTTCTTACTTTTCTCGATGCGGAAGGGTATAACAATGCCATAAATGCTCTTAATATAGCAGCAAGCGAGATAACTCTCACACAGACACATTCCACCAATGCATCGGCTGCCCGTATTTCAGCGAGCAATGCATACAGAACTGCACTTGAGACACAGCACCGCATCATATCAGAACAGATAATATGGCAGAATGCAAGAGAGAATGCATATAACTGCATCAGCGTTGCGGCTGCACAGATCGCTGCGAACGAAACGCTTCAGATATCCGAAAATTTTGATTCGCCATACTCTATGTCAGTGGATTACTGGTCAAACGGCTCACTTGGTGAACTCAGGGAAAGATTACAGAGAATACAGCGCAATCTGGATAATGCCGAAAGCAGCCGTCTCACCATAGATGATATAGCTGCGCTTCAGCATCAGGCACTGAATATAATCGAGGAGATACAGAATGTATCTGCATTTGCGCTTTCAGCATTCAATGCAAGCGTGGAAAGATATGATATAGTAAACGGTATAGCAAAGGATCCTCATTTCACAATGCTCGGTGAAAGACATGACGGCTATGAAGGCGAAGATGACAGATCATCCTATCGTATGACAATGGTAAGCGGTCTGACACATGATGAGATCGTACTCACAGTAAATCCTGTGGTAGGCGAAAACGGACTTATTTCAAATCAGATCAATGTAGACCTGCTTAATCCTGAATCGCATAATACATCAATAATCAGTGAAAGTCAGGAAATATTCATGAACGATATCCTTGCGGCACTCAGAAATATGGGAAGAAAAGCTCCTGACAGAGTACAGTCCGATGTCGGAACTATCCCCGGATACGAACACAATCTGTCTAATATGGCCCCCCCCGACATGGAGGCATGGGCATCAGCAAAGCCTGAGATACCATCATATCCTACAGGTTCACTTCCTACTCCGAGTACATCTGCACGTCCCACACCTTCGTATGGCGGTCAGACAGCAGCACAGCAGAGGCAGTAAGTATGTATAAGGATAAATAAGGAGACATTTTATGATTGGTTCAGGAATAAGCTATTTTACCAATGTCTATGACCCGAAATGCCACTTTATCATAACAGGCAGAGTCAATGATATTTATTGCAGTGACAGACTTGCTGTACATAACTTTGAAATGGAACTTCATGATCATCTGCTGAGTGTAGGATATGATGCTGTTATATTTTTTGATATACATAATACTATGTATACCTTTGACCATACATCAAGTTTTTACATGATGAACGGATATCTGGAGGAGACGACGCAAAATGTACAGCAGACCGCTCCTACCCAGAGCAAACGTCCGGGAGGAGGCGGTTCAAGCGTATTCAGCAGTTCAGCACCTGCTGCATCTTCTTCTTCCGCAGGCGGCAGTACCAATATGGGACGTATGCATGAACAGTCAGCATGGAACGGAGCAGTCGAGCTTCTCAGGAATCCTGATGTAAGCACAGCATTTGTTTTCAATACCATAGACTCGCTGCATGGTCATAATCTGACGGACAGCCATGCCTTCTCTCATCTTATATACGCACTGGAGAGTCTGGCAAGCGTACAGCAGAACGATGCAAGCAAGCCGCAAAGCTCAGCATTCTATCTTTTCAGGGAGAAGTCTATCTGCCAGTTTTCCGATACAGGAAATCAGCTTCACGGTTCAGGATCAGGCTGGATAACCCTTTACAAAAATGTTCTTGAACCGAGAATAATCACCCCTGATAATCCCGAAAATAACAGGGTCATTATTGTTCCGCCTCCGAATGCAGCGGAGATACGAAATTATCTTAATTATCTCAGACTGCGTTCCAACGACACAATAAACATTGATCCGCTTGAAATAGAGGAGCTTTCGATACGCCTCGCACACTATTGTTCTCTGAGAAACAGAGGGCTTTCCGACATCAAGAATGAGATAAGCAACTATTACAGAGAGCATAACGACCGCCCGATAAGAGCTGATGACTGGCGTGTTATAACAGGCGAAACAAACTATGTTCCTGCAATAGAAAAACTGAACAGCTTTATAGGAATGGAAAATGTAAAGCGCAAGATAAATGAGCTGCGGGTAAGCTATTCAAACTATTCCGCTGATGTTATGCCTGAGCATTCAGGACGTCTTACGCCGTTCAGAAACAATCCGAAGATAAAAGGAAATTCGCTTAATCTTGTCTTCAAAGGCCCTGCGGGAACAGGAAAGACCACAGTTGCAAGGCTGATGGGCGAGATATATTATGATCTCGGACTATTACCGCAGGGAAAGGTAGTATATACGATCGGCACAGAGATAGATACTCCTGAGAAGATGTCGCAGTATTTTCAGGATGCCATAGGAGGAGTACTGATAATAGACGAAGCCTATGGACTTATGCAGGGGTACTATTCAAACGCAG
>CADBNS010000017.1 GCA_902796065.1 Ruminococcus flavefaciens | reverse complement strand
CTTTCAACCCAACTGCTAAGTTCCCTACAGCTTTCGTTGAGAGAAAGGATATGCAGTACAGCTACAACGACGGCGACCTTTACTACTTCATGGATCTCGAAACTTACGAGCAGGTTCCGATCAGCGCTTCTATCCTCGGCGATAACTTCAAGTTCGTCAAGGAAGAGATGATCTGCAAGATCCTCTCATACAAGGGCACTGTTTTCGGCGTTGAACCACCTAACTTCGTTGAGCTCGTTGTTACTCAGACAGACCCGGGCTTCAAGGGCGATACTGCTACTAACGCTACAAAGCCCGCTACTCTTGAGACAGGCGCTGAGATCAAGGTTCCGCTCTTCATCGATGAAGGCGAGAAGATCCAGGTCGATACTCGTACTGGCGAGTATATGTCAAGAGCTTAATCGATACTATATTTTTATTTTGTTCCGGGAGGAGGAGCTGAAATGAAGCTTACTGAAAAAATGTCATACTTAAAGGGTCTCATCGATGGCCTTGAGATCGATAATACCACTAAAGAGGGTAAGGCTCTGCTTCAGATGTCCGATGTGATCTCTGAACTGGTCCTCTATGTTGAGGATCTTCAGTCTCAGGTCGATGAACTTACTGAACTCTGCGATATTCTCGATGAGAATCTCGGTCAGGTCGAGGACGACATCTACGAAGATGATGACGATGACGACTATGGCTGCGACAGCTGCGAGGGCGGATGCTTCGATGATGACGACGAAGACTATGACTTCGATGACGATGATGATGAGCTTTACGAAATCACTTGTCCTACTTGCGGAGATACAATTCTCCTTGATGAGGGTATGATCGAAGAAGGCTCTATGAATTGCCCTAATTGTGACGAGCTCCTTGAGTTCGATTACGATGATCTTACTATTGAGGATTTTGAAGGCAATGCTGAAGAGTCCGAGGACAAATAAGTATCAATAGGTTCTTTGCGGACAGAGCTTGCTCTGTCCGCTTTTTGCTGCTGCTTCAGATGACTTCCGCCAGACTTATTCAGGAGTTTTACTATGGGAAAATATGACGATATTATCGGGCTGCCGCGTCCGGAACTTTCGCCGGATATGCGTATGTCCGCAAGGAAAAGAGGTGCTCAGTTTTCCTCATTCGCCGCTCTCAGCGGATTCGAGGATATTATCACTGAGACCGCAAGAACTACCGACTGCAGACCTGTACCCGATCAGGACAGAGTATGCCATATCAATGCTGTGCTGCAGTTCATTGAGGATAATATCAGCCTGCGCCCCGAAGCTGCCATAGTATTCTTCGTTCCGGACAGCTCAAAATCCGGCGGCACGCTCTTTACCGCTTCCGGTAATGTGCGGCATATCGACCACTCCTGCCAGTCTGTCATTTTCGACGATAACAGGTCTGTGGCTATCAGCGATATTTACGACATTTTCGCAGAGGGGTATTCCGATGAAAACTGACATAAAACCTCCCGGACTTAAAAAAAGAGTCCACGATATAATCCAGATCGGTCAGAAAGAAGACCTTCCAAGCCGCTTGTTCGACTGGTTCATTGTGGTCGTGATAATCCTCAATATCCTGACCATGTTCCTTGAGACCTTCGATGAACTGGAACCGTTCTACGGCACTTTTGAAATCATTGAAGCTGTTACCGTGGGCATCTTCTGCGTTGAGTATGCCCTGCGTATCTGGACTGCCGATATTCTATATCCGGATTGTTCTCCGTCACGGGCACGTGTGAGGTTCCTGCTGAGCTTCGACGGCGTTGTGGACCTGCTGACTATCCTGCCGTTTATGTACCTGTCCGGCTTTATTGTGTTCCGTATGCTCAGAGTTGTGCGTATCTTTCATTTGTTCAGGATCAATGCGCAGTACGACTCCTTCAATGTCATTACTACGGTACTCTATGAGAAAAAGAATCAGATACTCTCTTCGGTGTTCATTATTCTCATTCTCATGTTCGCTTCGTCTCTGGGTATGTATAACGTCGAACATACCGCTCAGCCGGAAGTCTTCCGCAATGCTTTCTCAGGTATTTGGTGGAGTATGTCCACACTCCTGACTGTGGGTTACGGCGATATTTACCCCGTAACTGTGATCGGCAGGGTCATGGCAATCTTCATCGCTTTCCTCGGTGTGGGCGTTGTTGCTATACCTACCGGTATAATCAGCGCCGGTTTCGTTGAACAGTATACCAAGAAGGCTAATTCGGACGCGAAACTCCACGATATTGCTGAGGTCGGTGAGTTGTTTATCGATGAGAATAATGAGTTCTGCGGCATGACTGTGGCTGAGATCCACGGTGAGTACTCACTGAGAATAATCGTCATCATGCGGCAGGATATGACCATTATCGCTTCCGATAATATCACTATTGCTGCCGGCGATATTCTTGTGGTGAGCTCCGAACAGGTACTTAAGGCAACACCGCACAAAGACCGCTTTAAGTCTTTGTACTGAATCTGCTTGGATATTTTCCGTCATCTTGCACAGAAATCCCTTGACATACATTAGTATGCCTGCGGTCTTTCTATACAATCTGACGAAAAATCTCACGGCGCATCTTCAGCACAATCTTTGCGCGGTGTTGCCTTAAAAAAATATCCGGCAGAAGAAAAACGAAAAAACACTGAGAACCTGTCCATGGTGCGCAATATGCGGTGCACCATGGTTTTTTTGCGTAAACTACTTGACATTTCGGCTGTATGGGGATATAATATATTATGTATTTCCGGCTTGGACGGGACTGACTGTCAGGTGCAGCTATTCAGAGAGAAAGCGGTCGGTGTGAGCTTTCAGATGCAGGACGGGTGCTAACCCTGAGCCTCCGTGGGAAACTTCGGCGTATATCTGCGTTAAGGATAACGAGGAAGGAACAGTTTGTTCCTTTGAACTTGGGTGGTACCACGAGAGCCTTCGTCCCATTTGGCGGCGGGGCTTTTTTTGTTTTCCGGAATACCATACGGTATATGCACCGTACAGTCATCATTTTTATTATCAAAGGAGAATAATCAATCATGCAGTGGACTGGATTAAACGACCTTCGCGAAAAATACCTTTCGTTCTTTGAAAGCAAGAACCATACCCGTATGGCAAGTGCTTCACTTGTTCCTCAGGGTGATAAGAGCCTCCTCCTCATCAACTCTGGTATGGCTCCGCTGAAAAAATTCTTCCTGGGGCAGGCTACCCCTCCTAATGTGAGAGTCACTACCTGCCAGAAGTGTATCAGAACTCCCGATATTGAAAGCGTCGGCAAGACCGCTCGTCACGGTACTTACTTCGAGATGCTCGGTAACTTCTCTTTCGGCGACTACTTCAAGCCTGAGGCTATCGCATGGGCCTGGGAGTTCCTTACAAAGACCCTCGAGATCCCCGCTGAAAAGCTCTGGATCACTATTTACGAGAGCGATGACGAGGCTGAACAGATCTGGGAAAACAATATCGGTATCCCTCACGACAGGATAATCCGCCTCGGTAAAAAGGATAACTTCTGGGAGCACGGCTCAGGTCCCTGCGGCCCATGCTCTGATATCCACTTCGACCGCGGTGAGGCTTATGGCCCTTTCGAGAACTTCGAGCAGGCAAGCGACTGCGACAGAGTAATCGAGATCTGGAACCTCGTTTTCAGCCAGTTCGACAGCGACGGAAACGGCCACTACGAGGAAATGAAGAGCAAGAATATCGATACAGGTATGGGTCTTGAGCGTCTGGCTTGCGTTATGCAGGGCGTTGACAATATCTTCGAGGTCGATACCGTTCAGAATATTATGAAGCATATCTCCAATATCGCCGGTGTTGAGTATAAGAAGGATCCTAAGACCGACGTTTCTCTCCGCGTTATCACTGACCACATCAGAAGTACTACTTTCATGGTAGGCGACGGTATCAGTCCTTCAAATGCCGGCCGCGGTTATGTTCTCCGCCGCCTCCTGAGAAGAGCTGCACGCCACGGCAGACTCTTAGGCATCACTCGTCCATTCCTCTGCGAGGTCTGTGAGACTGTTATAAATGAGAACGCTGGTGCTTACCCTGAACTTGCTGAGAAGAGAGACTATATCAAGAAGATCATCTCTGTTGAAGAAGAGGCTTTCGCTAAGAACGTCGATAAGGGTACTGAGCTGCTGAATCAGTTCACAGATAAACTGGCTGCTGAGGGCAAGAAGGTCCTTTCCGGCGACGACGCTTTCAAGCTGTCAGATACTTACGGCTTCCCTATAGACCTTACAGAAGAGATCTGCGAGGAGAAGGGCTTCACCGTTGACCGCGACCGCTTCACTGAGCTGGCTAAGGAACAGCGCGCAAGAGCTAAGGCTGACCACGCTGCTAAGGCTGGTTCCTCTTGGGCTGATAACAGCATCAAGGTCGATGCTCCTAAGACTGGATTCACTGGTTATACAGATACAACCGCTGAGGCTGAGATACTGGCTATCTATAAGGACGGCGCTGAGGTAGACTCCGCTTCTGAGGGCGATGACGTCGTTGTTGTTCTTGACCGCACTCCTTTCTACGCTGAGAGCGGCGGACAGGTCGGCGATACAGGTACTCTTACCTGCGGTCCTAATGTGGTATCAGTTGACGATACTATCAAGAGTGAGGGTCACTTCCTCCACATCGCGTCCGTTACTGAGGGTACTATCGCTAAGGGCGAGAAGGTCAGGGCTGAGATCGATACAAACAGAAGAAACGCTATCATGCGCAATCATACTTCTGCTCACCTCCTCCAGAACGCTCTCCGCAGAGTCCTCGGTGACCACGTTCATCAGGCTGGTCAGCTCGTTAATGACAAGGCCTGCCGTTTCGACTTCAACCACTTCAGCGCTATGACTGAGGAGGAGATCGCTGAGGTCGAGAGAATAGTCAATGCTGAGATACTCTCCTCTATCCCTGTTACTATGGAGGAAATGCCTATCGAAGAGGCTAAGAAGCTGGGCGCTATGGCTCTGTTCGGCGAGAAGTACGGCGATACTGTCCGCGTTGTTACTGCCGGCCCGTCAGTTGAGTTCTGCGGCGGTACTCATGTTTCTAATACTGCTCAGATCGGTCTGTTCAAGATCGTTTCTGAAAGCTCTGTTGCTGCCGGCGTAAGACGTATCGAGGCTGTAACCGGTGCAGGTGTGCTTGAACTCCTCAACGGCTTCAAGGATACTATCATCAGATCCGCTAAGGCTCTGAAGCTCGCTAATATCACTGAGCTCCCCGAGAAGTGCGCTGCTGTAACTGCTGAGCTCAAGGACAAGGAAAAACAGCTGGAGTCTCTGAATCAGCAGATCGCTAACTCAAAGACTGCTGCTCTCTTCGACAACGCTAAGGAAGTTAACGGCGTTAAGGTCGTTGCTGCGAAGATGGACGGTACTGCTCCTGATGCACTCAGAAAAATGGGCGACAGCGTCAAGGACAGAGATGATGCTATGATCGCTCTCTTTGCCGGCATAAACGGCGCAAAGGGCACTCTCTACTGCGTTTGCACTAAGGCTGCTCTTGCTAAGGGCGCTAATGCCGGTACTATCGTTCGTGAAGCTGCTGCTGTAACAGGCGGTAAGGGCGGCGGAAAGCCTGATGCTGCTATGGCTGGCGCAGGTGACCTCAACAAGATCGATGATGCACTCGCTGAACTCACAAATATCGTAACAGGTCTCATAAAGTAATCGATGCTCCGGAGGGGAGTGCTCTCCTCTCCGGTATTAAAAGGAGGAAAAAACATGGATTGTTTATTCTGCAAGATAATCGACGGTGAAATACCAAGCACTAAGGTTTACGAGGACGAGTATGTGTTCTGCTTCAAGGACATCGCTCCTATCGCTCCGGTACATTATCTCATCATCCCTAAGGTACATATCACAAGTGCTCTCGACATCACTGAGGAGAACTCTTCTCTGGTCGCTAAGGTATTCGAGGCTGCTGCAAAGATCGCTAAGGCTGAGGGTATCGAGAGCTATCGTATCATCAACAACTGCGGAGACGATGCAGGTCAGACCGTTAAGCACCTGCACTTCCATATGTTAGCAGGCGTGAAGATGGGCTGGGGCCCCGAATCACTGGGCAAGACAGAATAAGGAGCAATAAATGGCAAATACTTACAAAATGACTATCGCAGGACTGGAGAGAGAACTTCCTCTTTGTCCGCTGAACGATAAGATAGACATCGCTGCTTTCGTAATGTTCTCTGATGTGGAGCTCACTGTGGCTGCTGCTGAGGAACTGCTGAAAAAATGCGGCGATTTCGATATAATCCTTACGGCTGAGTCAAAGGGCATTCCGCTGGCGTATGAAATGGCAAGACAGTGCGGAAAACCCTATGTCGTTGCAAGAAAAAGTATCAAGCTCTATATGACTGATCCTATCTCAGTAAAGGTCAAGTCGATCACTACAGCAAATGAGCAGGTTCTTCACCTTTCAGCTGAAAAAGCTGCAATGATCCGCGGCAAGAGAGTTCTGCTGCTGGACGATGTTATCAGTACGGGAGAGTCTCTTATAGCTCTTGAAAAGCTGGTAAATGCGGCTGGCGGCAGTATTGCTGCCGAAGCAGCTGTACTGGCTGAGGGAGATGCTGCTGACAGAGATGATATTATCTTTCTGGAAAAGCTGCCTCTTTTCTTTAAATAAGTAACATATGAAGCGAAAAATGATTGGAGCGGCAGCAGCATATATGTCGGGATTGTTTTT
>CADBNS010000016.1 GCA_902796065.1 Ruminococcus flavefaciens | reverse complement strand
GGTCTTGCCGGTAAGTACAAGATGACTTTTAGCGGCATCCTCATGACCGATACTCCAATAGTACTTCTGCCCTTGTGTGTCACTGCCTATATGTATACGTTCAATACCGTCATCGGTATTTATCACAAAACTTACTCTTTCCCGTATTTTAAGGCTTGCTTCGGTACTCAGCATTTTTGTGCTGACCGCCGTTACCTTTTTGTGGCCTTCATCGGTACGAACAGCAAACTTGTAGGTTCCTTTTGACCCCGATTTACTGCATTTCAGATATGACTTTATAGCCTTTCTCACCTGATTTGCGTTATCAGGATGATCCATCAGGCTGACTATCCGGTCAAAGGTCTCGTTGGCTATGTACATATAGCCGTCTTCGCAGCATATTATCTGTGAAGCGGCAGTATCTGCGGACACTTCCTTGAATTTTGCCTTCATGAGCACAATTTTTCCGCTCATAACGAAATCGTTAAGAACCTTCCTGAACTCGTCCATGATACCAGTCAACTGCTCATGCATCATTGACGATATGAAGGTTTCTGTCAGATAGTCCCTCATTTCATCTTCCGATACGGGCAGTTCTGCGTATCCGTGTGTCAGTTTTTCCAGCAATGCATAGACTGACATGAGAGCCGCATAATCGTTGGCGAAGGGCTTATCCTTCACCGCTTCGTCAGCTTTGTAATGCTCATACTTATGACGTATGAACTCCGTTATTCCGTCCTCGTTCATTATGAGCTTTATCAGTTTTCGGTCAATGACGATATTTCTTCGGGAGAATGCATTCATGTCAACGTCTTTGTTAAAAACATTCTCAGTGCAGCTTATGTGAAGAACCTGTTCAGGGTTGAGCTGTGAACCAAGGAATTCAGAGACCATAACAACGATAAAATCGTTGGAGAGGTTGAAATCCTTTGCCTTACCCGCTAACTCAGATGTGGAATCTTTGTAACCCCTTCTGTATAATGCATTAACATTAGCAGCTACGTCCTTCTTGTTTTTGACATTGTCATTGAAAACGACCACTTCATCATGCTTATCGCTCAGCACAATTTCAAGCTTTTTTTGATCTACCGAGATAGTATCCATGAGCGTATCACGGTCATACACCTGTAACAGGCGGCAGAGAAGATCACTGTCTATATCTGTCGCAATAAAGCGCATGAAACGAATACCGATACTTGCAAGAACACCTGTCAGAATTCCCATCATTCTTACCATGATAAAAAACAAAACAAGTAGTACATTACCAAAATCCGAGAGACTTTTGCAGAATGCAGAAACTACTTCCGAAATGGTCTCATCCGCATTGCCGTTAACGTCGAAGCTTTTGTCGGTGATAAGCGGATAATTATTCTCAGCAAGCGTTTCTTTAGTAGCATAGAAAGTCTTGCCGTTGAGTCTGTTCCAGCCTGCTTTATACGGAGTTTCGATTTTTACTGCTTTATGCACAATAAGTGTAAATAAAACATTTCCATTGACATCCTCACAAGGAATACCATTTTCCTTTATAAACCTGCATAGTTTTTTCGAATCGGCTGCTGACTGTTTGGGAATATTAAGTTTTTTATCTTCTGTCTTTTCTGAACTTGCTTTGTATCTGACATTAACCTGATACCATTCTTCGGATTCCAGAACCTTAGTGATAATGAAATTAGCAAGCTTTTTTTGTCTATGCCTGAACTTTGATAAATTCTTCTGGTCAATATGCTTCGTATACACGTAAACACCCTCGACGTGAATAAGTTTGTTTTTCTCCTCGATTTTATTTATCTCGCTTTTACTGATTTCAGCTTCATAAATAGCACAGTTAAAATGGTCTTCATAATATAGCTTTTCGCTTTGAGAATTATCTTGTTGCTGAGTGTTATGTATGTTATCAGGAAGCAAAGTGGTGATAACGTCTGCTTGCCTAGGCATAATACTACAGGGTTTTTGTCCGCCGTTGTAAAATCCAGGCATCGAATACTGCTGCTGTAGAAAAGGAAGAGGTGGAAAGTTTGGAACCATTCCCATAACATTTCCGCATGGAGCAGTTGAAACTGCAACATATCCACCGTTAGCTAACGAATATTGCTGTATCCCTGCAAAAGCAGGATAACCTATGTCATATTCGCCGTTTGCTAACGGATATTGCTGTGCTTCGGCAGTAACAGGATAACCTGTGATGTATCCACCGTATGTTCCCTGATATGGCTGTGTAACAACAGGAGCATATGTGCAGCCACTGATATCAGACTTACCAACTGCCGCTTTTTGTTGCTCTCTAATTCTGACAGCAGCTTCAAATGCTTCAGGATAGCTTTTCTCAAGCTCCTCTAATCTTCTTTTACCCCTTTCTTTTACGCTATCCATGATAGCGTTGCTATCCAATAAAGCAGATAGTATTTCGTTAATTAATTCTATAATTTCCATTACGATTCTCCTTTCGTCGGAGGCATACCCAAAACACACTTTAAGAGTGTACACAGGTAAGCTCCGACCGTAAATTTTGAATTTGCCTTTAGAATGTGGCTTACCACATTCTATATTTTGTTTATCGCCTCGATCAGCACAGTAACGTCAAGATGAGTGTAAACGCTTTCAGTAAGCGACATTGCTCCGCTGTGACCTACAATCTTCTTGATCGTTGTCGATGCGACATTCGCCTCAGCAAGCATGCTTATGCAGGTATGCCTTGTGAAGTGAGGCGTTATTTTCTCGTCCATTTCCAGTAATTGTATTACCGGTCGC
>CADBNS010000015.1 GCA_902796065.1 Ruminococcus flavefaciens | reverse complement strand
TTCCGCGCTACACAGTGCAGCCTCATGAATCCGCGGCATTCAAACAACTCCATGTGAAGCCCTGCTTTCCTGCATAATTCTTCCACTTCTTCCCTGCCGTATACGTGTACGTCACCGTGTCCGGTAAGGTTGATTATCGGCATCTCCAGATTGTTCATTATCCACCTTACTGCCGATGAATTTGTCGTCATATCCCTCAGTACCAGCCTTCCGCCCGGTCTCAGTACACGGTAGACACTGTTGAAAAAGTTCTGCACATTCGGATAGTGATGAAAGCTCTGGCAGCATATCACTGCATCAAATGAGTTCTCCTCAAAGGGCAGGTTCTCACAGTCTCCTACTACAAACTCTGCACCCGGCAGCTTCTTCGCTTTCGCCATCTCTATCATCTTCGGCGTAAGATCTATTCCTGTATACTTCTTATCCGGATATTTCTCGTACAGCAGCGATATCATCGGCGCTGTTCCGCAGCCGCAGTCAAGCAGATCAGTGAACGGCTCTTTCTCAAGCTCTGCAAGTACGTCCGGATAGTCCTTCTTGCACATATTGTATACTCCGGCATGATCCGTTTCGTATACCTCCGCTGCTTTCGTGAATTCCTTTACTGATAATTCTTTGTATTCCTTGCTGTTCATTCCTTACTCCATTCCTTTCAGTACTTCGACCATGTCTATCCGCTTTATCCTCCGCGAAAACATGAAGCCTACAAGTACGGATACCAGCATTACAAATGCTGCTGCTATTACGTATGTCCGCGGCGCTATGTAACACGGCCAGTCCACTGAATCTCCGTTGGAATCCATCATCGCCTGCAGCGGCGCTCTGCCAAGAGGTATGCCGCATATGATGCCTATGACCGATAACCACAGATTCTGCGTGGATAACAACTTCCGGACTGCACTGCTTCGGAATCCAAGTACCTTCAGCGTCGCAAATTCCTTCTCACGCTCGTTGAACGACAGGTTTCCGGAATTGTAAAGCACTATAACTATCAGCAGTACCGAGAAGATCACCATGAAGTATACCAGCAGGTCCATGACCTCCATCATCTTGTCAAATGCAGCTTTCAGATCTGTCATGCTGTGTACCGCCAGTACATATTCCCTGCCTGCTGCTGATGTACAGTCCTTCTTCGATACCATCATCGCCGGTCGGAAGGTGAAGTCCGCTGCTTCGTAGTCCTCACGAAGTATCGTGATGCCGGTGTTGTTAGGGTGACGCGATATGAAGCCTATCTCACTGGCGTTCCACTTGTCTCCGGTCGCCGTCTTCCAGTATACTGTGTCCCCTTCTGTCAGCCCGAGCTTCTTCGCCTGCTTCATCGTCAGCGCTACTGTTCCTGCCTTCAATGGCCGTAATCCAAGATCAACTCCCGATACACAGTAAAGCTCCCTGCCTTCGGTTATGACCAGCTTGCAGCTGATTATATCGTCCGATGTGGGGTGTGCGTCCGCCGCTATGGAGATCATATCCATGCTTATCAGCTCGCCCTCCGCTTCGTCACGCAGCTCCTCGGCTTCCTCCACGGTGCAGCTGTCTTTCAGCAATACCTGATACTCATAGTTCTGTATGTCTCCGAAATACCACTGCTTTACGTAGTCTACCGTGTCGTATGCGCCAAGTCCAAGGGTCATTATCATCATGCCCATGCAGGTGCCGAATACGCCCATGAACGCCCTCATCTTAGAACGCGATATGTCACGGAGATTGTAGCGCGTGTTGAAGCTCAGTCTGTCCCAGAACGGCAGCTTCTCAAATATGCACGGCTTTGCCGCAGCTGCCGCTGCCGGTCTCAGCGCCTCAGACGGATGTATCTTCAATATCTGCCGGCAGCTGAAATATGATGCGCTTGTACATATCAGAACTATCACTGCCGCAAATACAATGCTCTTGTAGTCAAAGCCCGGACGCCAGTCAGGTACCGAGTAGTATTCCCCTCCGAACATTTCTACCATCAGCGCTCCAAGTGTGTTGATGCCAAGCACTACGCCCAGTACACAGCCTAACGCCGATATTATAAAGCTGTAGCTCAGATAGTGGGATAGTATCTTCCGCTTCTTCATGCCCAGTGCGTTCAACGTTCCTATCTGCGTCCGCTGCTGCGCTATCATTCGCTTCATCGTCGTTACGATAACAAGTAACGCTATCGATATGAATACCATCGAGAATATGTACGAAAAGCTGTCGTGCTGTGCAAGCTCGTCGCTGAGCTGATAGTAGCCGCGTATGCTCTTCCTGTCTCCGATGAATGAATAATCATCCTCCAGTGCCTTCGCTATGCTGTCCTCCAATGCCAGTGCCTTGCCCTCGCTGGTGAATATTATTTCGTTGTTTATCCGGTACTCCTCCGGCAATGCCTTCATCGACAGATACGCAAAACCTATGTTGTGATAGTCGGTATCTGTATCCGATGACGCACACGCCCATTCGTACTCCGGTGTCAGTATGAAGCCGCGTATCGTCTTTTCTATGTCCTGTCCCATTACGTGGACTGTGAACGGATCACCTATTTTCAGATCCCATACATCCGCAAATCGATAGAACAGCCATATTCCTTCTTCATCATCAGGATCGTAGGCGCTGCCCTCCATTACATACGGAACTGTTACCTCCGCTTTGTCCTCAAAATAACAGTACACCTCCGCGGTGTTGTATTTCTCGTCAGCCTTGCCAAGTACCTCCGTGCGCAGCTGCGCTCCGGTAACCTTGTCTATGCGGCGTACTGCCGCAAGATCGTCCTCTTCAAAGCCGGATCCGTATATCCAGCCGTCTGCAAATACAGTTTCCTTCTCAAATCCCTTTCGTGCCCTGTTTCCGCCGATAACATTCGCCTGAAATCCTGTGTAGCACCACATCGCTACCATCGATAGTATCAGTATCGACAGGAACTGCGCAAAATTCGTCCGCATATCGCGGAGCATCTTCTTCCATAACATACTCTGTCCACCCCGTTACCATTCGATGTCGTTTACTGAAAGCGGCTTGTCATTGGTCTTTATCGACTTTATCTTTCCGTTGCGCATATGGATTATCCGGTTCGCACACTTCGCTATGTCTGCATTGTGAGTTACCAGTATCACCGTGTGACCGCCCTCTGTGGACAGCTTCTGCAACAGGTCTATCACTATCTTGCCCGTTTCGGAATCCAGTGCACCCGTTGGCTCGTCACCAAGTATTATCCCGGGATCCTTCGCAAGCGCTCTGGCTATGGATACCCTCTGCTGCTGTCCGCCAGACATCTGCGACGGGAATTTGTGCTTCTGATCTTTCAGTCCAACTCTGTCCAGCATCTCTCCTGCGTCAAGGGCATTCTTCTTTATGTCCTTTACCAGCGCTACGTTCTCTATCGCCGTAAGTCCAGGCAGAAGATTGTAGAACTGAAATATGAATCCGATGGTCTCGGCACGATAGTCCGATAACTGACGGTCATTGTAGGACGATATTTCCTTCCCCTCTACTATGACCTTGCCCTCCGTCGGAGTGTCCATGCCTCCAAGCATATTCAGCACTGTGGACTTTCCTGCACCGGATTGTCCCAGTATAACCACAAACTCTCCTTTTTCTATCGTAAAGCTCACATGGTCTACTGCTACCTGAAGTCCCTCCCCTTTACCATACGTCTTGACAACATCCTTGAATTCTACTGCTGCCATATTCTATTCCTCCTTTTGTTAGTATATACAAACTAACAATCATATTATACCATACCGGCACCTTAGTTTCAAGTAGCTGCAAAAAAAGGGAGTTACGATTTTCTCCCTTCTCTGCCTGCTTTTTTTATTCAATTTTACTTTTTCAGCCGCGATTCTGTGTACATCAGCGGTATCGATGCTTTCAGCACCCCGCTGTTGCTTATCCGGAATCCGTTGCTCTCAAGGAATGCTGCATAGTCATACCTGTCCCACGCCGATGTGAATACCACTCCAGCTGCACTCAGCAGGTCTGACATCATTCTGCTTGCCACACTGTCTGTGTGATGTATGAAGTTCGGCGCGATCAGTACTCCGTCCGGACGCAGTACCCGCTTTATCTCCGCAAGTACACGCTCCGGCTCCGGTATTACGTGCAGCGCGTTGGATATTATTACTGCATCAAAGCTGCTGTCCGGAAAGGGTACGTCCGATGCGTCCGCTTTCATTATCCTCAGCCCCTCCGGATGCTCTCCGCGGCAAGCCTGCTTCAGCATATTGTCCGAAAGGTCCGTCGCTGTGTAGCTCTTTGCTGCTGATGCCGTGTGCTTCGTTATCAGTCCCGTTCCTGCCGCAAGCTCAAGCACCTCCCTGCCTGCTATTACCTTGCGTATACGACGGTATATCTTCTCATACGCCCCGCGGTTCATCGCCATGAATATGTCATAGACCGGTGCGTATATGTCCCATATCTTCATGCTGCCTGACATTATCTGTTCCTCCTGAATTAGAACCTGTCCACATAGGGTGAATGTACGGATTTTCAGGCATAATTTTGTCGGTGACAAGGCAAAAATCCACCGATGGGCTGTCGCCCTTCAAGGATTTTTAAGGCAATACCGCACAAAGATTGTGCTGAAGATGCGCCGTGAGATTTTTCGTCAGATTGTAT
>CADBNS010000014.1 GCA_902796065.1 Ruminococcus flavefaciens | reverse complement strand
TCGTACCCGAATATACAACGGAGGTGCTGTTTTATGGCATACAAAATTTCAGACGATTGTGTTAGCTGCGGAGCTTGCGAAGCTGAGTGTCCTGTTAGCGCTATTTCAGAAGGCGACGGAAAATACGTTATCGACGCAGATGCTTGCGTAGAGTGCGGTGCTTGTGCAGGCGTATGTCCTGTTGGCGCTCCTTCAGCTGAGTGATTTAACACAGATTTAATGGCTGCCGGATCAATATCCGGCAGTTTTTTTATCCTGCCGCAGTAATGACAGACGGCTTGACAATGACAATGATAAATGGTATACTATACATATTATATACACAGACTCCGTAAAATGGGTCGGGAGGTACAGAACATGAAAAAGAACAGATTTGCGGCAGTCGCACTGGCTGCGCTGATGATATTTTCTGCCGTCAGCTGTAACGGAAACCGTCCGGACAAGAACAACTCGGACAGCAGTTACGGAATGTCCATGAATGATACGAATCAGGATAAGCTGGCATCAAGTGAAGTCGATGTTGAAATTGCGCAGGAGGTCGTGGAGAATGAGACGGCATTCAAGGTGAATTCCGTTATAGATTCCGGTCATAAGGACGACAACAACAAGCACTATGTATTCCTCAATGTTACCATAAAGAACCAGTCCTCCACTGACTGGGAGCTCAGTATGCTCAATAACTTCTATCTTCTCATGCCTGACGGAACAGAGTCCCATTACGACATCAGGACGCAGTTCTACGCAGACAAGAACTTCAAGAACTATACCGAGACTCCGTTCACGATCAGTGCAGGCACCGAGTTTACCGGATATATCGGCGGATTTCTTGTAGATGACAGCGTATCGGAGTTCTCTGTATGCTACTTCCCCACAGGAGCCGACGACAAGAACAAGGCAGTTGTTATCAAGTGTCCGGTAAAGGCAGCTGATATGATAAGTCCGCCGGAGGACATGATAGGCTGATAATAATGAGGCTGCGGGAACGCAGTCTCTGTTTTTTGCACAGCTGATTTGGTAAATACTGCTAAAAAATGATGCTGTGATATGTTGAAGTGGTAAAAAATCCGAAAAATACGTGACTTTTTTTCTCGTTTGTGGTATAATGAGCCTGTAGGATTTTTATTCCGGTAGTTAAAAGAATGAATATTTGATATACCGGCGTGTGACCGGTAAAAAAGGATAGGAGAATATGGACAACAATAATGCTCAGAGACCAAGAAAAAGAGTATCCCGAAAGGTGCTTCGCCGCAGACAGCTTTCAGCGCTGGCAGTGATCGCATTTCTGGTACTGCTCTTCTTTATTCTTATAGCAAAAGGCTGCTCTAAGAGCGATGATAAACCAAAGAATAACGATAAGACTCAGCAAACTCCTGTGAATACGACTGTTACAACAACAGATGAGGGCGATTTCCCGATAACAATGCCGCCTAAGGAGACCACTGCAGCTCCTGTTGTTACAACAGAGAAGGCTGACAGTGCGGATGTCAAGCTGTCAAAGCAGACTGTCTATATCGACGTGGGCGAAAGCGATATGCCTGTGATAAACGGCTATCCGGACGGTTCGGATGAGCCTAATGAGGTATGGACGTCCAGCGATGAGAAGATAGCTACAGTAGACTCAATGGGCAGGATAACAGGTGTATCCCCCGGAGAGTGCTATGTATATCTCAGCTTCGACAATAATCCGGGTATCGAAGTGCCGATAAAGGTCACAGTTGCCGATAATGGCGTTGCACAGATACCGAACAATAATGCAGAAAACACAGGCGCCCGTCAGGATACTGCCGGAGAGCCGGGTGGTTCTGTTGTCACATACCCCGACAATATCCTTGTATCAAGGAGCGCGGGTAATGCTGACCAGAGTGCGAGCATATCAGGCTGATACTGCGCCCCTTTCCATCTGAGGAAGGGGCGTTTTTATACAATAATTAAAAAAAGTGCGCGAAACACTTGATTTTTCCGGAACAGCGTGGTATAATATACCATGATGATAGTTAGACTAAAGACCGGAAGCTTCCGGTCTTTCGTTTGTAATAGGGAAAATTCCCTTCTACCGATGCTATGAAAGGAGATATCAATGAAACTAAAGAAATTCGGCGCAACTGAGCAGCGTATCTATGATCTGGTAAAGCCCATAACCGATGAGCTGGAGTACTATCTGTGGGACGTATGCTACGAAAAGGAAGGCGCTATGTGGTATCTGAGGATATTCATAGACAGAGACGAGGGTATCACTATTGAGGACTGCGAAAAGGTCACAGAGCCTGTAAACAAGATCCTCGATGAGACTGACCCTATCCAGCAGCAGTATATGCTGGAGGTAGGCTCTGCCGGTCTGGAACGCGACCTTGTGAAGGAAGAACATTTTGAGGTATGCAGGGGCGATAAGGTGCGCATCCGCTTCATACGCAGCATTGACGGCGAGAAGGAGACCGCGGCAGTCCTGAAGGACGCGGATAAGAGTTCCGTGACCGTTATCGGTGAGGACGGCGAAGAGCACACCTATCAGCTGGCTGACATTGCCTTTGTCAGACTGTGGTTTGAATTTGAATGATTCAGAGCGTGATGTTCTGATAATGCATATTTTGTAAATAATTATTATATTATACTGGAGGAAAAAACAATGGAAAACTTTTTCGACGCGCTTAAAATGCTCGGAGAGGAAAACAGCGTTGAAACTGATCTTCTGATAGAGAAGGTAAAGTCTGCTATGCTGAAGGCTGCAAAGAGAGCCTACCCCCACAGTGAGGAAAGGATCAGAGTGGAGATAGACCCTGCGACAAAGAAATTTGCAATGTATATCGTGCAGGATATTATTGACGATCAGCCATTTGATGACAATGAGATAAATATCGAGGTTGCAAAGACCAAGGACCCCAACGCATACGTCGGCGGTCAGATGCTCAAGGAGATCGACATCTCCAAGCTGGGCAGAATGGCGGCACTCTCCGCAAAGCAGTCGATAAAGGGCGATCTCCGTGAGATCAACCGTGAGCAGATGCTTGCCAAGTTCGAGTCAAAGGAGCATGACTGCATCGTAGCAAAGGTATCCCAGATAGATCCCGGCAGAGGCACAGTTACAGTTGAGTACGATGGCACAGAGCTTTACCTCTTCCGCAATGAGCAGATCCCAGGCGAGACACTCACTGAGGGCAGATCTGTAAGGGTATACATTACAGGCATTGTGGGCAAGACAAAGAAGCCGATCGTCAAGATCTCACGTACCCACAAGGACCTCGTAAAGCGTCTTTTTGAGCTGGAAGTTCCTGAGATATATGATGGTACAGTTGAGATAAAGTCCATTTCCCGTGAAGCGGGTTCACGTACAAAGATGGCGGTATGGTCAAAGGACGCAGATGTAGACGCAGTGGGAGCCTGCATCGGAGCTAAGCGCTCACGTATCACAGCAGTAGTGAATGAGCTCTCCGGTGAGAAGATCGACATTATCCCGTGGAGTGAAAAGCCCGAGGAATTTATTGCAAGAGCACTTGCACCGGCCGAGGTACTCAAGACTGTCATCACCTCTGAGGAGGAAAAGACCTGCACAGTGGTAGTTCCCAATAACCAGCTTTCACTGGCTATCGGCAACAAGGGACAGAACGCAAAGCTGGCAGCAAAGCTCACAGGCTATAAGATAGACATCAAGCCACAGTTCGACAGCGTTACCAATGAGGAGGCTCCGGAGCTCAGCCCTGATTTCAAGGCACCTGTATTTGAGACACCGGCAGCTGAGGAAACTGAAGAGGCAGCAGCTCCTGTTGAGGAGACCGCAGCAGAGGAAGTAACCGCAGAGGAAGCTGTATCAGCAGAGGCAGAAGCTCCGGCAGCTGAAGAAGAAGCAGCACCCGCAGAGGCTGAGGAATAATGATGAAGCCAAAGAAAATACCCATGAGGATGTGCCTTGGCTGCAATGAGATGAAGCCGAAAAAGGAGCTGCTTCGTGTGGTAAAGTCTCCGGAGGGTGAAATAAGCCTTGACTTCGTGGGCAAGAAAAACGGCAGAGGAGCCTATATATGCCGCGATATAAACTGCTATGAGCAGGCAAGGAAGTCAAGACGGTTTGAGAAGACATTCTCATGTAAGATCGACGAAAGCGTTTATGAGGTGATGGCTGATGAGCTCAGACAAGAAACAGAAAACAGCTGACCTGCTGTCCATCTGCATCAAGGCAGGAAAGACCGTAAAAGGCTTCGACAGCGTATGTACCGCAGTCAAAGAGGGCAGGATCTCATGTGTACTTACCGCCTGTGATGCTTCCGCCAAGACCTTGAAGGAAACCGAATTCATCTGCGGCAAATATGACGTACCGGTGCTGCATACCGAGCTCTCCAAAGCGGAGATAGGGCACTTGTGCCGGAAGGATACTGCGGTCATAGCGGTATGTGATAAGGGCTTTGCAGGAGGATTCGCAAAAATAATCCCGATTAACACAGTCAGCTGTGCTGATATACAAGACAATTGAATATCCATGCCGTGAACAGATACGGCTCATTGAATGGAGGTACTAAAAGCCTATGGCAAAAAAGATAAAGTTAAGTGACGCAGCAAAGGATCTGAAGGTCTCATCTCAGGATATGATCGATTTCTTCGCAGAGAGGGGCGATAATAAGAAAAAGGCATCAACAAGCCTTACTGAGGAGGAAATGAACCTCGTTCTCGAGTGCTTTACAAAGAAAAATGAGGTGAAGTCTCTGGACGCTTATTTCGCATCAAAGAATGATCCTCGTCCGGCTCAGAGTGAGCAGGAGCCTGAGGAAAAAGCAGCTCATAAGAAACCGGCTGAGAAGAAGACTGAGGAGAAGAAAGCTGCACCTGTCAAGAAGGCTGAACCCGTAAAGAAGCAGGAAGCGCCTGCCGAGAAGAAGGCAGCTCCTAAGAAGGAAGAGCCAAAGCCGGCAGCTCCGAAGGCTGAGGAGAAAAAGCCGGAGCCTCAGAAGCCGGCGGAAGCACCCGTGAAGGCAGCAGCTCCGGAGCCTGAGAAGAAGGCAGAGGAGCCGAAGCATGAGGCTGCAAAGCCTGCTGACGACAGCAAGCATAAGAAGAATGACAAGAAAAAGGAGCAGGCTAAGGCTCAGGACCGCGGAGAGCGCACAAAGTTCAACGCATCATTCAGTTCAGAGACAGCTCAGACATCAGGTCAGAGAAGGACCGTAGATACACGCGGAAGCTACGTTGACCTTGACAAGTACAATGAGCGCTACGAGCAGATAGCTCCTGCAAATAAGCATAAGAACGACAACTATTCTTCCAAGAAGCAGAAGATCAACCAGAAGTCTGCACAGCGCAACCGCCAGCAGTTCTCCAAGAAGGAGAGCGAGGCAGAGAAGCTCAAGAGACTGGAGCTTGAGCGTGCAAGAAAGCAGCAGCTCAAGGTAATGATCCCTGATTCGATCACAGTCGGGGAGCTTGCAACCCGTCTCAAGGCAACAGCAACAGACGTTATCAAGAAGCTGATGGGACTTGGCGTAATGGCGTCCATCAATCAGGAGATCGACTTTGACACGGCTTCACTGGTAGCAGAGGAGCTGGGAGCAAAGGTCGAGAAGGAAGTTATCGTTACCATAGAGGAGCGACTCATTGACGACACAGACGATGACGATACAAATCTGGAGCCGCGCTGCCCTGTAGTAGTAGTAATGGGTCACGTTGACCACGGTAAGACCTCTATCCTTGACCGCATCAGAAATGCTCATGTAGCAGCAGGTGAGGCTGGCGGAATCACACAGCATATCGGTGCATATCAGGTAAATATCAACGGACAGGACATCACATTCCTTGATACTCCCGGACATGAGGCATTCACATCAATGCGAGCAAGAGGTGCTAATATCACAGATATAGCTATCCTTGTTGTTGCAGCTGATGACGGAATCATGCCGCAGACCATAGAGTCCATAAACCATGCTAAATCAGCCGGTATACAGATAATCGTAGCCATCAACAAGATGGATAAGGAGGGAGCAAATCCTGACCGTATCAAGGAAGAGCTCACCAAGTATGACCTTGTATGCGAGGACTGGGGCGGAGATGTTATCTGCGTACCGGTATCTGCAAAGACAGGCGAAGGCATTGACGATCTGCTGGAGAATATCCTTCTCGTAGCAGAGGTGCAGGAGCTGAAGGCTAATCCTGACAGACTTGCAAAGGGTACAGTTATTGAGGCGAGACTGGATAAGGGCAGAGGCCCTATCGCAACTCTCCTCGTACAGAACGGTACACTGAAACAGGGCGATGTCATCATAGCGGGAACAGCAGTAGGCCGTGTCCGTGTAATGACCAACGATAAGGGCAGAACAGTAAAGAGCGCAGGCCCGTCTGTACCGGTAGAGATCACCGGTCTTGCAGAGGTACCAAGCGCAGGTGATACATTCAACGCAGTTGAGGACGAGAGACTTGCCCGTGAGCTGGTAGACCAGCGTAAGCACGAGGCAAAGCAGGAGCAGTTCAACGCATACCGCAAGGTAACACTTGACAACCTGTTCAGCCAGATCGCAGAGGGTGAGATCAAGGAGCTGCCTGTAATCGTCAAGGCTGACGTACAGGGCTCAGTTGAGGCAGTAAAGCAGTCACTTGAGAAGCTCTCCAACAATGAGGTAAGAGTCCGTGTTATCCACGGTGCAGTAGGAGCAGTCAAGGAGAGCGACGTAATGCTGGCGAGTGCATCAAACGCGATCATCGTCGGCTTCAATGTCCGACCTGACCCCGTAGCAGCAGAGAATGCAGCCCGTGACGGAGTGGATATACGTCTTTATCGTATCATATATGATGCTATTGAGGAGATCTCAACAGCTATGAAGGGAATGCTTGCACCTAAGTTCCGTGATGTCGAGCTTGGACGGGCAGAAGTAAGACAGGTATACAAGATCTCCAACGTTGGCATGGTAGCAGGAAGCTACGTGCTCAGCGGTAAGGTAACAAGAGGCTGCCAGGTGCGTATCGTGCGTGACGGTATCATCATAGCAGATGACAAGATCGCTGGTCTGAAGAGATTCAAGGACGACGCGAAGGAAGTAGCTGAGAGCTTCGAGTGCGGAATCAGCCTCGAGAAGTTCAGCGATGTAAAGGAAGGCGATATTTTCGAGGCATATACAGTCGAGGAATACCGCGAAGACTAATGTATCACACGCCGCCGGAGTTCCGGCTCCGGGTGCCGCGGCGTTAAGGTGAAGGCAGCGCAGTTGTTCGCGTATGGTGCTGTGCTGTTGCAGCCGTGATAGATCAGACGTTAGTAAACAATTTTTCTGACAGGAGGGTACGTATTATGGAAATCAGCAGAATGAGCAACGCAGATATGCTCCAGTATTGTGATGAGGCTCTGGCGTGGGAGGCACTTGGACCGATAGACAGATTCTTCTTTGAATCAGTTCAGAGGATCCTTCTCGGACAGGCGAGCGCTTACGAGGAGCCTGATGACGAGCCTGATGATCTCATGGGTGTAGAACGCCCTGTTCAGGCTTCCGAGCTTGAACCTGAGTATTGCAGGTATGCGGATATCTACTATGAGGAAGGCGATGATGATCTTCCGGATTACAGCACCGTAAGGGCTATGGATAATTTTCCGGATGACGTATTCAGCAGAGGCTTCTTCACTTCTGAACCTGTGATAACAGTCAATGGCAATCAGAACAAAAAGGCTGCCGGTTTCACGGTAGATCTGGACTGATACCACGGATAACAGCAGACAGGAATGGCGTAACGTGGAATGATCGCATACGCTGAGCCTGTCTGCTTGCTGTCCGTTCCGTACCGAACTGTGACGGGCGGGTGGGATCCCGCTCAGTATGAAAGGAAATTATGCCGAATTTTAAGAATAACCGTATGGCTGAGGACATAAAAAGAGAGATGACCGCTATACTCAGGGAACTCAAGGACCCGAGGATAGACAAGATGCTGACGATAGTCAGGACGGATCTTTCAGGGGATATGTCCAGCTGTAAGATATATGTATCAAGCTTCGAGGGTATGGAACGCGCAAAGGAGTCTGTACAGGGACTGAAAAGCGCATCAGGCTATATCCGCCGGGAGCTGTTTCACCGTCTTCAGATGAGAAAATCACCGGAGCTGACATTCATCGCTGATAATTCTATAGAAAGAAGCGCTGAGATAAGCAAGAAGCTCAACGATCTTCTCTGATAGCGGCAAACACAGAAAGAAAGGAAAAGAGGTGTGCTATGTTTATTGGATTCAGCGAGGCTGAAACATTTCTGCGCAATTGCAGGGATGTAGTCATCATCACACATCAGAGTCCTGACGGAGACTGCATCGGAGCAGGCTTCGGACTGAAGGACATCCTCGCAGAGATCGGTATCCGCAGCAGAGTAGTATGCAGCGATCCGTTCCCGACACGATATGACTTCATGACCTGCACAGGTGCCGGAGAGGAGTTTGAACCCAAGACCGTCATAGCTGTGGATATAGCCGATGAGAAGCTCATGGGCAGGTATCAGGAGATCTACGGCGGAAAGGTCAATCTCTGCATCGACCACCATATCTCTAATAAGAACTATGCCGAAAGGACACTCCTCAGGGGTCATGCAACAGCAGCCTGTGAGGTGATATACGACCTCGCTAAATATATGGGAGTGACCATAACGCCCCACTGTGCGACCTGTCTGTATACCGGTATCGCAACTGATTCAGGCTGTTTCAAGTACGACTGCACTACTCCCCGCGCACATGAGATCGCCGCAGAGATGAAGAGGTGCTATGACATCAACTTTGCACGAATCAACAGGTATATGTTTGATGTCAAGTCGCTGGGCAGACTGAAGCTGGAGGCGAAGGTAGTGGAGCTCCTTGAGGAGCGCCTTGACGGAAAGCTGGCGATACTGGCTGTAACGCAGGAAATGATGGAGCAGCTGGGCATAGCGATGGAAGAGCTTGAAGGCTTTGCACCGCTGACGATACAGCTGGAGAATACCGAAGTGGGCATACTCATGCGTGAGCGTGAGGACGGAGTGTTCAAATGCTCATTCCGATCAGCGGATTCCATCAATGTCTCCGCGATATGCCAGACACTTGGCGGCGGCGGACACGCAAAGGCGGCAGGCTGCCAGCTGAGCGGCGATATGGAAACTATCAAGGACACGCTCACAGAGGCTGTCAGAAAGGCACTGGAGGAATGAACGGTATACTTTGCGTAAACAAGCCGGAGGGGTTCACCTCCTTCGATGTTGTCGCCAAGCTACGCGGCATACTCCGGATAAAGCGGCTGGGACACGGCGGAACGCTGGACCCCATGGCAACGGGAGTACTTCCTGTATTCGTGGGCAGTGCAACAAAGGCGTGTGACATAATGCCGGATAATACAAAAAGCTACCGCGCAGGCTTCAGGCTGGGCGTTGTCACCGATACGCAGGACGTTACCGGTGAGGTGCTCAGCGAATCAGACTGCGCGGTATCTGCGGAGGAGATACTCTGCATACTGCCGGACTTCACCGGCAGGATAATGCAGCTGCCGCCGATGTATTCCGCGGTGCAGGTCAATGGTCAGAGGCTATATGATCTGGCACGGAAGGGCGTTGAGGTAGAGCGTACACCTCGTGAGATAGAGGTAAGTTCACTGGAACTGGTCAGCTATGATGAGGAGCAGCGCACCGGAGTGATGGACATAGTCTGCGGAAAGGGAACGTATATCCGCACGATCATCAACGACATCGGAGAAAAGCTGGGCTGCGGCGGAATAATGACGTCACTTGTCAGAACGTCGTCAGGGGGATTCACCCTTGATGACTGCTACACACTTGATGAGATACAGCAGGCAAGGGACGAGGAGCGGCTGGAGCAGCTGATACTGCCCATAGACAGGGTATTTTCAGCGCTTCCGAAGCTCAGGCTCAATGAGGCGCAGACACGTATGTACCGCAACGGCGTCAAGCTCGATCTTGCAAGGCTGCGCGGTATTTTACGGGATACTGACACCTACAGTGTCTACGGAAGTGACGGCATATTCATCGGAACAGCCGTTACAGACCGTGAAAACGGGCAGCTTAGGGTCGGAAAGAATATGGGGTGAAGGCAGTGGCGATTCGTAATGCTGCTGTTGCCCTGGGACTGTTTGACGGGGTCCATCTGGGGCATCGTGCAGTCCTTGCAGCTGCGGCTGAGCAGAAAAACAACGGACTAAAACCCTGCGCGTTTACTTTTCCGCCTGAAAGCACTGCGAAAAAGGGAGCGGCAGGATATATCTACGGCAATACCGAAAAGAACTATATAATTGAGAATGAATGCGCCATAGAGCGTATTTATTCGCCGCCCTTTGCCGAATTATGCGGCATGGACGGAGAAACCTTCGCAAGGGAAATACTCTGCGGAGAAATGGGAGCAGCTTTCGTATGCTGCGGCAGTGATTTCCGTTTTGGAACGCAGGCGTCCTGCGGTCTGGCGGAGCTTGCCGGATTCGGCAGCAGATACGGATTCACCGTGAAGGCTGTGGACGATGTATATTGCAGCGGTAAGCGCGTGTCATCAACAGAGATACGCTCACTCATCGAATCTGGCGACATTGCCGGCGCGAACCGCTTTCTTGGTGCGCCTTATATAATAATGAATGAAGTCAGCCACGGTGCTGCACTTGGCAGGACCATTGGCTTTCCAACGGCAAATCAGGTATTTGGCACCGGACAGCTTGTCCCGAAGTACGGGGTATATGCATCACAGGTGACCATAGACGGGATCTGCTACAGCTCTATGACAAATATCGGCATTAAGCCCACCGTAGAATACGGCGGAGCGCCCCTTGCCGAAACATATATACATGGCTTTTCCGGCGATATATACGGCAGGAATATCAAAACTCAGCTGTTGAGATTCATTCGGCCGGAACGCAGATTCAGCTCAGTAGAAGAGCTGAGGAAGCAGATAGCGGCAGATGTATCTGCGGCTGTCGGAAGTGAAAACTGACATAGAACATTCGCAATGCTTTCACTGCATTATCACATAAAAGCGTTACTATTATAATCAGTGCTTATTTTCCCTCCGCATATGCGGAGCGATCCTATACTATAATTTAGGAGGAGAACTCATGATCGAGGTCAAAAACCTTACTAAGAGATACGGCGACAAGCAAGCCGTGAACGACATCAGTTTCAAGGTTGAAAAAGGCGAGATACTCGGCTTTCTCGGACCTAACGGTGCCGGAAAATCAACAACCATGAATATGCTGACCGGATATATCTCATCAACATCCGGACAGATACTCATCAATGGCGTGGACATACTTGAGGATCCGAAGAAGGCGAAGTCATTCATCGGCTATCTTCCGGAGATACCGCCGCTTTACATGGATATGACAGTTGACGCATATCTCAGCTTCATGTTCGATCTGAAAAAGTGCAAGCTGCCGAGAAAGGCGCATCTGAAGGACGTATGTGATCTGTGCAAGATAACAGCTGTACGCGGCAGACTTATCCGCAACCTGTCAAAGGGATACAAGCAGAGAGTAGGACTTGCGCAGGCGCTTATCAACAATCCGCCGGTGCTTATCCTTGACGAGCCGACCGTAGGTCTGGACCCGAATCAGATCATTGAGATCAGGACACTCATCAAGAAGCTGGGCAAGACACATACCGTAATTCTCTCGTCGCACATTCTGCCGGAGATACAGGCAGTCTGCGATAAGATCATCATTATCAACAAGGGCGTAGTAGCGGCGAACGGAACAGCTGAGGAGATCGCAAAGAACATCACCAATGAGCATAAGATGACTCTGCGTATTGAAGGCAGCACAGGTACAGCGGCTGACAAGCAGCAGGTAGCAGATGCGATCAGGGCGCTGCCGGGAGTCAAGTATGTCCGTGCAGATATGGAGCGCGAGAAGGGCATCTATGACTATGATGTAGAGGCGGAGGAGAATGTGGATATACGCCGCAGTCTCAACGATCTCTGCCGTGAAAAGGGCTGGAATATCCTCATGCTCCAGCTTTCAGACCTTACACTTGAGGACATCTTCCTCAAGATCACAATGGGCGAAACACTGTCCGATTCACAGAAAAACAGCAAGCCTGCGCCAAAGATAGACATTTCTGTCAAGGACGGCGAGCTGGTAGCGTCCACAGCGAAGGCTGATGAGGCGCCGGCAGCTGAGGACGAATCCGCAGATGCGGAAGAAAAAGAGAACGGAGGCGATCAGTAATGGGCGCTATCTACAGACGCGAAATGCAGGCATTTTTCATATCAGGGATCGCATATGTATTCCTGGCAGTATTCTTCCTGTTTTCAGGAATATTCTTCTTCAACGGAGTTCTCGGAATGGGAACAAGTGAAGTATCAGCGATGTTCAGCTCAATGTTCATCATCGTGCTGTTCCTCATACCGATCCTCACCATGAAGCTGATGAGTGAGGAAAAGAAAAACCGCACCGATCAGGGACTTCTCACAGCACCGGTAGGGCTGTGGTCGATCGTACTGGGCAAGTACTTTGCAGCGCTTACCCTTTTTGCAATTGCTGAGGCTATCGTGTTCATATACGCGCTTATTCTTGGCTATCTGGGCAACGTTATCTGGAGTACTCTCATCGGAAACTACATTGCGATGCTGTTTCTTGGAGCTGCATTCATAGCAGTCGGACTGTTCATATCATCTCTGACAGAAAACCAGATGGCAGCAGCAGTAGCAAGTATGCTTGCGCTGTTCATGCTTTACCTGATGGATTCACTGGCAAGAAACGTAAAGAATGCGACAGTCAGCAAGATCATGACATCACTCTCATTCTACTCAAGGTATCTTGAGTTCACACGCGGAGTATTCAGTCTTTCAAGTATAGTATTCTTTGTCAGCGCAGCGTTCCTGTTCAACTTTCTGACGGTCCGCGTTCTCGATAAGAGACGCTGGGGTTGATGCGGAAAGGAAGGTATCACGAAAATGAGTAAGAAAGAAACCAAAGAAAAAGCGATCAATGAAGTGAGCAGTGCAGCGGAAGAGAGTGCGGCACCCAAGAAGGCAAAGAGTTTCAGGAAGCTGAAATTCGGCTCAATGTCACTGGTGACCATAGCAGTGGTCATCGCAGCAGTTATCCTTGCGAACATCATGGCAGGAATGCTGGAGAAGCGCGCACCGCTCAAGCTTGATATAACACCCGACAACAGATATGAGCTGTCAGACCAGACAGTAGAGGTACTCAGGAATCTTGACAAGGACGTTGAGATAACCGTTACCGCATCGAAGGAGACCTTCACAGCAATGGCAGAGCAGATGAAGGCGATGTATGTGCAGTACTACGGCGTAAACGTAGACCTGCCGTATGATATGATCCCGGGAATACTGGATAAGTACTCAATGTACGCACAGCAGGGCAAGGGAAAGATCGACGTCAAGTATACCGACATCAACCACGATCCTGAGACCATCAACAAGTACAAGAAGTACTACACAGGCGATATAGCAGAGAACAATATCGTGATCTATTCCGGAGAGCGTGTAAGAGTTCTGAGCTATACAGACATTGCGGACATGATAAAGTCACCACAGACAAGCAGCGCAACAAGTATCCAGATGAGCTTTGCAGGAGAGAGCGTTCTCACATCTGCTATCATGGCAGTAACAGACAGTCACCCTGTAACAGTTGCAGTAGGCAAGACCTACGGCGGAAATGCGCTTTATGAGCAGAACTACGGTACTATCGTCGATTCACTTGTACAGTTCCTTACAAAGGGCGGATATGACTGTGTTGACGTAGACCTTTCAACTGATGCGCTCAGTCCTGATGACTATGATATGCTTCTCATAGCAGTACCGAGCATAGATTTCTCAGCAGATGTTATCAACAAGTTCAGTGATTTCCTGTACAATGGCGGAAAGTACGGCAAGAATCTTTTCTACATTCCGAATTTCAGTGCAATGTCGCTTCCGAACTTTGATGAATTCCTGGCAGACTGGTGCTTACAGGTCGAGCCGGCATATATCATTGATGACAAGAACAGTGTTCAGACACCTATCACATCACTGGGCCAGCTTTTTGATGCCCCCAAGGTAAATATCAGCGAGCCTGATCTGGTAGGCGATGTAGGAAATGCAGCACTTTACACAGTAGCACCGTTCACAAAGCCTGTAACAGTACTTTCAAAGAACAATACAAACGTAGTGAAGCCGATACTCAAGTCCAACGACACCTCATTTGTATATGACCTGACGGAGGATAAGGCGAAGGAAGGCGACAAGAACTCCTACAATGTAGCTGTACTCTCCACAAGAGAGCAGCAGTCCGGCATGGATGTGATCAGGAGCAACGTTCTTGTTGTGGGAAGCTCATTCATGTTTGACAATGCTATCCTTGCATACACCACAACATACAATAACGCCGATGTTATCCTCGGAATGCTGAACAATATCTCCGGCAAGTCCGCAGGAGTAGTAATAGCAGACAAGTCACTTGAGCAGACAGTAATATCTCCGTCTGTAGCAGAGATGAACGTAATCAGAGTGATCACAATAATAGTCATACCTGCACTTGTAGCACTTGCAGGAGCTATCGTACTGTTAAGGAGAAAGAATAAATGAGTAAATCAGTCAAAAGCATTATTGCTGCCGTACTGGTGCTCGCAGCCCTCGGCGGAGGATTTGCCGCTCTGAAACTGACCGACCCGGAACGCAATAACGGCGACAGCAGTATCACAGAAACCACAACTGATATGGACCGTACCAAATATCTCACACTTATCCAGGACGAAAAGGCAGAAAAGGACCCTGAGACCGGTGTAGCTTCCGGCGGAGTGATCCACAGGATAACAGTGACCAATGAGCATGGCAGCATGACCGTAGTGGAAACAAAGGAAACAGAGAAGGAAGACAATCCGGAATATACCTTTGAGGGCTATGAGGACGTATCATGGCAGGTGTCCGTAGTAGGCACACTGGCGAATAATGCAAATCTTCTGACCTCCACCGACATCATCGAGGAGAATGCGTCTGATCTTGGGAAGTATGGTCTTGACAAGCCAGCCATCACTCTTGATGCTGAGTACAGATCCGGCTCTGAGACGAAGCTTCTTATCGGAGATGATTCACCCTCCGGCAAGGAGACCTATGTGGCAGTAGAGGGCAGCAATACAGTCTATACAGTACTCAGCACATATCTTGCCAATTTCAGGAAGGGCATGATAGAATTTGCGAACAATACGATCCTTGCCACACCGGATCAGGACAATTACCCCAACGTGCTCAGTCTCAGGATAGAGCGTGAGGATCTGGACTACGATATATATATCGAACATGATAAGCGCAAGGACGATCCTGACTTTACCAGCGGAACATCGGCATCAAGCATTCTTGTAGAGCCGGTAGAGGCATATCTGAATATGGAGAAGTCGGTAGAGATAACAAATGGAATGTTTGGACTGATGGGCGAGTCGGTCTACAGCATAGATGCCAAGGAGTCAGATATAGCTGAGACAGGACTTAAAGACCCGTTCTGCCGTGTGACGATGAAAACTGACGATAACAAGACGAATGTGCTTCTGCTGAGCGAACCCTTCAACGATGAAGACAACGGCAAGTGCTGTTATGGAATGCTTGAAGGCGGCAAGGCGATATATACCATCAAGGCAGAGAAAGCGAAGTGGCTCACAGTAATGCCTATTGACATAACAGCGAGAATGTTCATAGGTGAGTATGTATGGAACATAACATCACTGACAGCTGAGGGCGGCGGAAAGAAGTATGATTTCAAGATAACCGCCAAGGATCCGGAGAAGAAGGAAGGCCTGTCGTCCGACGACTTCACAACGACCATGAACGGAGCGGAGTTTGATACAGAGCGATACAGACAGTTCTATGCATTTGTTATCGGAGCGAACGCAGAGGAATTTGCCTTTGAAGAGAAGGTACCGGAAGGCGAGCCGATGGCAAAGATAGTATATACAGAGAACTATTACAACAAACCCACGACAGTAGAATTCTATGATTACTCGAATCTCAAATCACTGGTAGTGATCAACGGGGAAAGCAGATTTATAATATCCAAGGGCTTCGTAGAGACACTCATCGACAATATTGGCAGAATAGAGGGCGAAGAGGACTACGTAAAGACATGGAGGTAAACACAAAGAAAAAATAAGGAGGATCACAGATGAGTGAAAAATTCAGCACATATAAAGGATTCCCGCTGGTAAGATGCGGAGAGCAGATGTACTATGGATATATGTCAGATCCGTATGTAATCTGGATACAGATCCTTGAAAAGAACAAGGAAAACGGAGAAGACTTCACCAGCAAGGTGAAGATCACTCTCATGGATACCAATGAGAATGATCCGATGAAGGCATTTGTAAAAACCGCAGAGCGTGAATGCGGCCTGTATGAGGCACTTGACTTTGCCGATGTATGGCTCAGAAAAGCGCTTAGTATGTGATCGTAGGACAAAATAAAAGCATTGAGCCGCAGGTACGCCGCCTGCGGCTTTTGTGCGCTATTTAGCTGAAAACGGAGAAGAGGTGTCAGCAATAACTATTGAGGAAAACCCTTTCTTCAGAAAGGTCTGTTCCGAAGGTTACGTGTAAAGCTGCGATGAGAGTGCCGCCTTGTTTGCGTTGGAAGATTACTTTATGCCGTTATAATTTAATTCGGAATTAAGTTAGTTTTTACTTCTATGACAAAAAGGGTAGTGAAGATTTGTCTAAGGGTACGAAATGCGGATTCTACGCAGTATTGTTATTGAAAAGTTCATAAAATCGCTATATAATTAAGGTGGTACGATATGTATTGGAAATAAGAGAAAACATGGTAAAATAACAAAGGAGGATAATCATCATGAACAGTAAACTTAAAAGAAGCCTATCGCTGATGGCAGCCGCAGTCCTTGCAACAGCATCATTTCCGGCAGTTGTTCCCGAGGCAGATGCAGCCGGAACGACCTTTCCCTACACGATAGAGGGTGAGGACATGGAAGGAGCGACGCTGTGGGAGACCATTTACGAGACCAAGCTGCCGGACTATACCGGAAAGGGCTTCGCATACCTCACCGGAGGAGAGCTTTCATTCAGCGTGACAGTGCCGGAGGACGGTATGTATACAGTTTCGGTAAGAGCGACGCAGATACTCAACGAGGAGGGACGCTTCCAGACGATGGCAGTCAACGGCAGCGAGTACTCCAAGACCATACCCTACACCAAGGAGTGGCAGGACTTTGATTTCGGCGTAGTTCGTCTGAATAAGGGGGAGAATACGATTTCGTTCCTTAATAAATACGGTTATATGGCAATAGATTCCGTTACTGTAGCAGTAGCTGAGCCTCACGACTACTCAGGTGCAACGGACGTACTCTGTGATGCGAAAGCGACAGCAGAGACTAAAGCGCTGATGAAGTATCTCAAGAGCGTGTACGGAAAGCACGTTATCGCAGGACAGCAGGAGATATACGGCAGCGGACACAAGGACAACTACGAGTGGGAGAATGACTATATCAAGGATCTGACCGGCAAGGTACCGGCTATCCGCGGACTTGACTTCATGAACTACAATCCGCTTTACGGCTGGGACGACAAGTCCACGGACCGTGCGATTGCATGGGTAAAGGAGCGAAACGGAATAATCACCGCATCATGGCACATCAACGTACCGATCGACTTTGAGAACTATACTTTGGGCGATGCGGTAGACTGGCAGAAGTGCACCTACAAGAACTATCAGGCGTCCAACAGCACCTTCAATACTGCGAATGTACTGAAGGAAGGCACAAAGGAGCGGGAGTACTTTGAAGAGGCAATGAAGATGCTGGCAGAGCAGCTGAAGAGGCTTCAGGACGAGAATATTCCGATAATATTCAGACCTCTCCACGAGGCGCAGGGCAACGACGGACTTTACGGCGATGGAACAGCGTGGTTCTGGTGGGGCGACAGAGGACCGGAGGTGTATAAGGGACTCTGGAAGCTGCTTTATACCACACTAACCGAGAAGTATGACCTTCACAACATAATCTGGGAGTTCAACAGCTATGATTACGAGACCTCACCCCAGTGGTATCCGGGCGACGAGTATGTAGATATAGTAGCATACGACAAGTATAACGTAGAGTACAACCGTGGTGACGGCAAGACCAGCGGACCCAACCTGTTGGCGATACCGGCGAAGTTTGATTATCTGTTCAAGCTCACCAATGGCAAGAAGATGGTAGCGATGTCAGAGAACGACACGATACCGGCAGTTGACAACATGATAGTAGAGGACGCATACTGGCTGTACGTATGCCCGTGGTATGACGGAGGCGAGGACGGAGGAACAGCATTCCTTGGCGAGAAGTATCAGGACTTTGACGAGTTCAAGAAGTTCTATCAGAGCGACCTTGCGATAACACTTGACGAGCTTCCTGCGGATCTTTACAAGGCAGGGGGAACACCATCAGCAACTACAGCACCGAAGACAGAGCCCACCAAGCCGTCCGTAACAACAACGGCAGCCAGTAGCAGCACTCCTGCTTTCAGCGGCAGTATGGCTGGTGATGCGAATACGGACAAGAAGGTAACACTTGCCGATGCACTGGCGATACTCCAGTATGTAGCCAACGAGGACAAGTATCCGCTCACAGACGAGGGCAAGCTGAACGCAGACTGTTACAATCCCGGTGATGGAATAACAGCCAATGATTCAGTAGCGGTACAGAGATTTGATACAAAGCTCATAGACAAGCTGCCGCTAATTGAAAAGTAAGGTAAAAAATAAAGCCATAGTTATTCTTCGGAAAGCTGTGGCTTTTGTTTTTTTGTGGTTATATCTTGAAACAGCCGCAGATATGTGGTATAATAAAAAAGTATGCTTATAATACGAGAAAGGAAGTGGCAGGATGAACGACAACACTGCTCTGATAGATGAAATATCACGGCGTATAGGCTCAGAGAACCTGCTTGCCCATGTGCGCAGCTTTGGCTGTCAGCTGAATGTATCTGACGGTGAAAAGATAAAGGGAGTACTGAAACAGTGCGGCTATGGCTTTACAGATGACGAGGCAGAAGCAGACCTGATAATACTCAACACCTGTGCAGTGCGTGAGAGTGCAGAGGACAGGGTATTCGGCATAGTTGGCAGCATGAAGAAGCTCAAGGAGCAGAAGCCGTCACTTATAATCGGAATAGCCGGCTGTATGACAGCTCAGAGCCATATAGCAGAGAAGATAAAGAAGTCCTATCCGCAGGTTGACATCGTTCTGGGAACTTCTGCGATAAATGCACTTCCGCAGCTGCTTCTGGACTGCATGAACGGAGCGCGTTTCTCCGCAGATATAACGGAGTATGACGATTTTTCGGCAGAGGTCGAGCAGGTCCGTGAGAGCAGCTTCAAGGCATCGGTGCCGATAATGTTCGGCTGCAACAATTTCTGTACCTACTGCATCGTACCCTATGTCCGCGGCAGGGAGCGCAGCCGTGCGCCGGAGGATATAATTGCCGAAGTAGAAGGATTGGTCCGCAGCGGCTACAAGGAGATAATGCTGCTGGGGCAGAACGTCAATTCCTACGGCAACGATCTGGGCGGAGAGATGAGTTTTCCGCAGCTGCTTCGCCGGCTCAACGACATCAGCGGAGATTTCATAATACGCTTCATGTCATCGCATCCGAAGGACGCATCACGGGAGCTTATCGACACCATCTTTGAGTGTGACAAGGTAGCCAAGCATCTGCATCTTCCGGTGCAGAGCGGAAGCAGTGATGTACTGCGCCGTATGAACCGCAGCTATACAGTAGAGAAATATCTCAGCACGGTAGACTACATCTACAGCCGGGACCCTGATTTCTCACTTACCACCGATCTGATAGTAGGTTTCCCGAATGAAACAAATGAAGATTTTGAGGCAACACTGGATATAATAAAAAGAGTGAAGTACGACATTATCTATTCGTTTATTTACTCGAAGCGTTCCGGCACAAAGGCAGCCGTAATGGACGACCCCATAGATGACGAAACGAAGGGCAGGCGAATGCGGACACTTCTTGAGGTACAGCGTGAGATCTCGACGGAGCACTATAAGCGTTTCATCGGCAGGCGCATGAGAGTACTGGCAGATGACGTATCCAAAAAGAAGGAAGGCTATCTCACCGGAAAGAGCAGCGAATTCATAATCGTAGAGTTTCCCGGAGACAGGTCATTGATCGGGCAGTTTGTGGATGTTGAGGTAACCGGAGCGATGAACTGGGCGGTTACCGGCAGCATTATTGGATAAAAGGTCCATGAGAAAGGAAATATAATGAAAAAGAATCTGTTACTTATCTGCGCAGCATTCGTACTTTGCAGCTGCGCCGCGACAAATAATAACAATAACACACCGGACATAGAGGAGTGGCAGGAAGTAACGGTTGCATCAGCCACAGCAACAGGCGCAGCAACGGGAACAACTGCGGCAGCTACAGGAGGAGCGGCGGTAACTACTGCCGTTGCAGCCGCCACAGAAGCGGCAGCTGAACCTGCACCCACTGAGGCACCCACAGCAGCTCCGGAGGAGCCGGCATCGGAGGACGCCGTACAGGAAGCGACGACAGCAGAAGGATCAGCAGCATCACCGGTCAATGACAGGCGCAGGAATGAGTATCCGCAGGTATACAAGGACGAGATCAAGCGGCTGTTTGACGGTCTGTATCAGGCGAATGACGGCTGTGCAGATGTCAGCTATACGCTGCGTGACCTTGACGGCGACGGAGTACCGGAGCTTGCAGTAAAGCACGGTACAGCGGAGTATGACCTGATAACAACGATATATACCATCGATGACAATTGCAGCATCAAGGTACTTGGCGACCAGCTGATCGGAGCGCATACCACCTTCGGATATGAAACCAACAGCGGACAGTTTGTGATCAAGGAAGGGTATATGGGAACGGGCTCATGTACATGGATAAGCTACGTCAAGGGCAATGAAGGCGTATCTGTCGAAAAGACGGTACCGGTAGTATATACAGATTTTGACAATTACACAGCACAGATGGCAGCCATGAGCATAGCTGATCTGCCGTTCACCAACGTGTTCAGCTTTGATACTGAGCATGATCCCAAGACATACATATACGCAGCTGACGGCAGCTACGAGGTATACACCGGTCTTGATCTGAGATCGGTCAACTGAAAGGAAGATAATAGATATGGATATAATAGAAATGACAAGAGAGCTTGGCAAGGCACTTCAGAATGATGACAGATTCATCGCATACACTCTGGCGAAGCAGGCGAACGAGAACGATGCGGAGCTGAATAAGCTGATAGAGGAGTTTGAGCAGATGCGCAGCGACCTTAATACTGAGCTGTGCAAGGAGGACAAGGATACCGACCGTATCAAGGAGCTTGACGAGGGGATCAAGAGCCGTTACAAGAAGATCATGGAGAACAAGAACATGATCGTGTTTACCGGAGCGCAGAATGCGCTGGAATCGCTGGTAAACAATATGAATCAGATAATCACGATGTGCGCAAACGGAGAGGATCCCGAGACCTGTCAGCCGTCAACAGGCTGTACCGGAAGCTGTTCGACCTGCGGCGGATGCGGCTGATAGCGGGACGAAGACAATAACACAGAAGGAGTAAGGTAATGGAGATCGACAGAAGTAAAATATCCCCCATGATGCAGCAGTACTTTGAGGTCAAGGACAAATACAAGGATTGCATACTGTTTTTCCGGCTGGGTGACTTTTACGAGATGTTTTTTGATGATGCGGTCATAGTGTCGAAGGCGCTGGAGCTGACACTCACGGGACGCGACTGCGGACTTGAGGAACGTGCGCCGATGTGCGGAGTTCCGTATCATGCAGCGGATATGTACATCAAGCGGCTGATAGATATGGGCTTCAAGGTAGCGGTATGTGAGCAGCTGACAGATCCGGCGGAGACGAAGGGCATCGTAGTGCGTGATGTTATCCGCGTGGTGACGCCCGGTACGCTGACTGAGAGCAGTATGCTTGACGACGGGCGCAACAACTACATCTGCAGCATCTTCTACGATCAGCAGGCAGGCACCTGCGGCGTAGCTTCTGCCGATATATCCACCGGTGATGCGGCACTGAGCCTTTACGAGGGCAAAGACATGGAGGCAGGCGTGATAAACGAGCTGTCAAGGTGTCAGCCGGCGGAGGTCATATTTGCGGAGAATTTTCTCTCCATGAAGAACGTAGCGGACTTTGTGAAGCTTCGTCTCAGCTGTGCGGTGACGCTCCGTGACAGTATGTGTTTTGCACCTGAAAAGCACAGGGACTATGTTGCGGAGGTATTCAAAGTAAGCTCAGTCAGGGAGCTTGGCATCACCGAGGACGGTGCTGACTGTGCCGCGGTATGCGGTTTGTTTGACTATATCGCGGATACTCAGAAGACCTCGGTATCGCGTTTTACGAGCATAGAGCTGCTGAGCGGAGATGCGTTCATGGGACTTGATCTGAATGCGCGGCGGAATCTGGAGCTGACGGAGACACTGCGCAGCAAGGAGAAGAAGGGCTCACTGCTGTGGGTTCTGGACTCCACGAAGACATCGATGGGACGCAGACTGCTGAAGAACTGGATCGAGCAGCCGCTGAAGAGTCCGGCGCGTATAATCGAGCGTCTTGACGCAGTTGAAGCGCTCTACCGCAAGAGCGTAGTACTTGCAGACCTCACGGATCTCATGGACAGGGTCTATGATCTGGAGCGACTGATGACGAAGGTGATGTACAAGACAGCCACCCCCCGCGATCTGAAAGCACTTTCGGCGACATCTCTGCAATTGCCGCTGGTGAAGCAGGAGCTTGAAAAGGTCAGCAGTTCAAAGCTGCTCAGCAGGCTCAACGGAGAAATATCCACACTGGAGGACATAGCGAAGCTGGTGGAGAATGCCATAATAGACGAGCCGCCGGTATCCGTCAAGGACGGCGGAGTGATCAAGGAGGGCTTCAATGCAGAGCTGGACAGTCTCCGCAACATCATGAACAATGGCAGGAGCATAATTGACGGTATCGAGCAGCGTGAAAAGGAGTCCACGGGCATCAAGAATCTGAAAATAGGTTATAATCGTGTATTCGGATACTATCTTGAGGTAACGCGGTCTTATTACGACCTCATACCGGAGGGCTGGATACGAAAGCAGACCCTTGCCAATGCGGAGCGCTTCATTACAGAGGAGCTGAAAAACGCCGAGAATACCATACTTGGCGCCAAGGACAAGGCGCTGTCGCTGGAGGCGGACATATTCGCGGAGGTGCGGGACTTCCTTGCGACCTGTCTGGGACCCGTACAGCAGACCGCAGCGGCAGTAGCATCAGTTGACGTACTCTGTTCATTTGCGGACGTAGCGCTGAAAAACAACTACGTGAAGCCGGACATCGTGCTTGACGGTTCCATAGACATAAAAGCCGGACGTCACCCTGTAGTGGAGCTGATGTTACAGGACGAGATGTTCGTGCCGAATGATACATATATCGACACCAAAGCCGACCGGATGGCGATAATCACGGGACCGAATATGTCCGGTAAGTCCACATATATGCGGCAGACCGCCCTTATCGTGCTCATGGCGCAGATCGGCAGCTTTGTACCGGCAGACTCCGCAAGGATCTCTGTAGTGGACAAGATATTCACCCGTGTAGGTGCGTCGGACGACCTTACCGCCGGACAGTCCACATTCATGGTAGAGATGAGCGAGGTATCAGACATACTCAGGAACGCAACACCGGACAGTCTTGTTATCCTTGACGAGGTGGGACGGGGAACGTCCACATTTGACGGAGTAAGTATAGCCCGTGCGGTAGCGGAGCATATATGCAGCAGCAAGAAGCTGGGGTGCAAGACTCTGTTTGCGACGCACTATCACGAGCTGATAGGGCTGGAAAATGAGCTGGACGGGGTAAAGAACTACAGTATCGCAGTCAACAAGCATGGAGGAACGATACGTTTCCTGCGAAAGATAGTCCGCGGAGGAGTAGACGAGAGTTACGGAGTAGACGTAGCCAAGCTGGCGGGACTTCCGGCGAAGGTAGTGAGCCGTGCGAGGGAGCTTCTGGCGGAGATGGAGGAAGCGCACCGGACGGAGCAGGCAAAACCGGTCAGCGACGACGGAGGCCAGATCTCATTTGGCGCAGTCAGCCGTGAATCGGCGCTGGAAATGCTTGAGAGGACCAATATTGACGAGCTTTCCGACAGCGAATGCCGTGAGCTGCTGAAGGATATGCTCAGCATCATACAAGGATAAGGCGACCACAAAAAGGGAGAAAGGAGAACGGTCATGCCGCATATAAATGTACTCAGCAAGGAAATAGCAGAACTCATCGCAGCCGGTGAGGTCATAGAGCGTCCGTCGTCGGTCATCAAGGAGCTGGTGGAGAATTCCATAGACTCCGGCGCGAGACATATTACCGTGGAGATAAAGAACGGCGGAGCGACATTCATGCGTGTCAGTGATGACGGCTGCGGCATGGCGTTTGACGATGTACCCACAGCCTTTCTCCGGCACGCCACCAGCAAGATAATCACCAAAGACGACCTGGATAATATCAGCACACTTGGATTCCGCGGAGAGGCGCTTGCGTCCATATCCGCCGTAGCCCGTGTAGAGGTCATGACCAAGCAGCAGGACGAGACATACGGCACACTGTACTGTATAGAGGGCAGTACAGAGACGGCGCACGAGAAGAGCGGCTGTCCCGACGGCACCACGATCATGATACGTGATCTGTTCTACAACGTACCGGCCCGTGCGAAGTTCATGAAGAAGGACGTAACGGAAGCCAATGCGGTGAGCCAGATAATGCAGAAGATAACATTGTCACATCCGGGGATAGCCTTCAAGATGATAAGGGATAACCGCACGGAGTTCAGCTCAGCCGGTGACGGGGAGCTGTTTTCCGCGGTATACGCCATATACGGACGGGATTTTGCCCGTGATCTTATTCCGGTCGACTACGAATACAACGGAGTGAAGGTCAGCGGATATGTCATAAAGCCGCTGTACTCCAAGACGAACAGGGCGTTCCAGAATTTCTTTGTAAACGGCAGGTATGTGCGGTCGAGGCTGTGTTCATCGGCATTGGAGAACGCATACACCAACATGATAATGACGGGCAAATTTCCGGCGTGTATCCTGATGATAGACCTGCCGCCTGCATCGATGGACGTAAACATTCACCCATCGAAGGCGGAGGTGCGATTTACTGACGAAAAGACGGTATCAGACGCGGTATTCTTTGCGGTGAAGAACGCACTGATGAATGACGGACTGATCTATGAGTTTCAGCTGAAGCCGAAGGTAGACTGGACAAAGCCGGCGGAAGAGCCGCAGGAGATGATACAGCAGGAGTTCATGTTCACGCCGGTGGATGAGATAGCGAAGAAGGAGCAGGAGATGAAGGCAGCCGAGGCTGTAAGGGTTCCTGCGCCGGCAAGACCGGCACCGTCAGCACCGGCAAGACCTGCGGCACCTGTAGTGACGTCACCGGTGCGTGTACCGGTAACTGAGACCGCTGAGGAAGAGGGCATAGCAGAGACAGCCGGACTACAGGCATTCAGCGGCTATACTCGTCCGGAGCCTGAAAAGCCGGCACATACGGAGCCTGAGATACCGGCGCCGACTGAGACGGCAAGGGAAGCCGCACCTGCACCGGAACCGCCGTCAGCAGTAGAGGGATTCCGGTACATCACATCTGAATCGTTCACGAAGCACGAGGAGCCGGCTCCGGAGCAGGAGGCGCCCACAGACCCCCTGCGCGAGGAATTTCCGGACATACACATCATCGGAGAGGCGTTCGGGCTTTACGTCATAGCGGAGAGCGGCGACAAGATGATAATCATAGACAAACACGCTGCCCATGAGCGTATCATATTTGAGAGGCTGAAAAGCCGCAACTGCCGCCAGTACAGTCAGAAGCTGCTTACGGGAGTAAAGGTGCTGCTGACCGCAGATGAGGCGTCTGCTATTGCAGATAATGAGGAGCTGCTGGCAGATCTGGGATTCACCTTTGATCTGACCGATGCGCCCTATGTGACTGCAACTGCGGTACCCACATTCATCATGGAGCTGGATATGGAGGACATAATCTGTGAGGTAGCGGAGAATCTGCGTCTGTACAAGCAGTCGCCGCAGTCGGGAGTGCTGGACGATATGCTCCACACAGTAGCCTGCAAATCGGCGATCAAGGCGAACGACAAGAACACGCCGGAGGAAATGAAGGCATTGGCGGAGCAGGTGTGCTATGATGAGCGCATACGTCACTGTCCGCATGGCAGACCGGTGATGTTCACCATGACAAAATACAATATCGATCATCAGTTCAAGCGGACCTGATGGAAAAAAATATGACGGAGGAATTGGACTGTGCATATACATCTGAGCCGCAAGCTCATCATAACGCTTGCGATGTTTGTAGTTTCGTTTATACTCATAATGATGCTGTTTATCAAACGGCCGGATATAGTCAGGAGCAAGAACAAGAAAGTCCGTGCGGTGATGGTATTTGCGATAGCCTTTGTACCGGGAGTGATGGCGGCATCAGTATGTGCGGCGCTTATCACGGGACTGTGGAACAATGCGGTAACAGCAGAAGAGACCTCGATAGTTGAGCAGGAGGAAGAAGCTGACGAAGAGGAGAGCGGCAGTGAAGCTGCGTGAACAGGAGGACGATACAATGAGCGGAAAGCCATTTGTTCTGGCGGTAGTCGGACCTACCGCATCCGGCAAGACAGCGTTGGGCATAGAGCTTGCGAAGCATTACGGCGGAGAGGTAGTTTCAGCGGATTCCATGCAGATATACAAGGGTATGGATATAGCCTCCGCGAAGCCGACTGCTGAGGAGATGCAGGGTATACCGCACCATCTCATCGGCTTTCTTGACAGGGGGACAGCGTTCAGTGCAGCGGAGTACGTGAAGCTGGCGAATGAAAGAATACGTGATATTCTGGGCAGGGGAAAGCTGCCCATTATTGTTGGCGGAACGGGATTGTACGTAGATTCGCTGCTGGACAATGTACGTTTCTCGGAGGTAAAGAACGACGAGGGGTACCGGAGGGAGCTTATGGAGACCGCGCGGACACAGGGAGCTGAGGTGATATACCGTCAGCTGGCAGAGGCGGACCCCGTGGCAGCTGAGACCATACATATGAACAATCTGGTGCGTGTGATCCGTGCTCTTGAGGTGATACACGTTACCGGAAGGAAGTTCAGTGAGATCAAGGCGGAGAGCCGTCTTGAGGAGAGCCCCTACGATTCGCTGATACTGGGGCTGAACTATACTGACAGGAAGGTACTCTACGACCGTATCGACCGCCGCGTAGACAAAATGGTAGAGGCGGGACTGATAGATGAGGCGCGCGGACTGTGGCAGGAGAGTGGTATGAAGACCGCAGCGAATGCCATAGGCTACAAGGAGCTGATACCCTATTTTGAAGGGACGATGCCGCTGACGGACTGCATATCGAAGATCAAGCAGGAAACAAGGCATTACGCCAAGAGGCAGCTCACTTGGTTTAGAAGAAATGAGCGTATACAGTGGATACTTCTGGAAGAATTTAGTCAAATGAATGAAATTTATAAAAAATCTGAAAATACTATAGCAAATTACAAAAATATATGATATAATGTATTGTGTGTATTTCTATATACTCGCGGTAAATGAGGCGCAGACCTCACGGCGTTTATCACAGTGTACACGCAATATCCTGAAGAACGGAGAATGTGTATGAACAAAACAATCAATTTACAGGACGTTTTCCTTAACCAGTGCAGAAAGGAACGGATCGTCGTTACAATAATACTCACAAACGGCTTCCAGTTCAAGGGCATGGTAAGAGGATTCGACAGCTATGTCGCAATTTTCGACTGCGAAGGCAAGCAGCAGCTTGTATACAAACACGCAATATCAACAATAATCCCTGCTAAGCCTGTTTCTATCCTTGACGCTTCAGAGAAAAGCGAATGAGCCGGTGATCTGAGTGCGCGTTAACAGATCGGAGAGCAGCCTGCCTGTAAGACTCCTGAGAGACGTCGTTCTTATCCTGCTGCTTCTCGTTTTTATCATGATCGCTGTCAACTACTTCCGCAACAAAGAACCGGAGACAAATGTGGCACTTATGGGAGAAGCCTCCGCTTCACGCGCTTTCCGAGGCGTGTTCATAAGGGACGAGGAAGTGTATACCTACAGTGGAGACGGCGTGCTTAGCTATAACGTTGCTGACGGCGGCAAGCTGGGCAACGGCACGGTCATAGCGAAGGTATATGCCGATGACAGACAGCTGAGCATAAACAGGGATCTTGAAAAGCTCCGCAAAAGGCTGGATATACTAAAAAAGATACAGAATCCGGGCACATTGCAGTCCGCCCAGCCGGCAGCACTTTCAGACAGTATAGAGGAGTGCTACAGGAGCCTTGTATACAGCAGGGATATGAAGGACTACCCCATGGTAAGGAGTGATATGGACGACCTGCTCGTAAAAATGAGCACTTACCAGATCATTACCAGTGAGGTCACTGATTTCTCTGCGCAGATCGCCGAAATAAACGACAGGATCGCAGAGCTTCAGGACGAATCGGCTGAGCCGGTACAGATAATAAGCTCACCGCGATCGGCATACTTTGTAAGCTATGCCGATGGTTTTGAGTATGTGCTCACTCCCGATAGCATGGATCAGCTCACGATCAAGGAAATAAACAGCTTCACAGACCGCAGGAGCTCAGACAAGACGGTAGTCGGAAAGCTGATAGAGGGCTATGGCTGGTATATCGCCGGCATCATAGACAACTCCAGCAAGGAGTACAATATCGGCGACGAGGTGGAGCTCCGCTTTGATGACGGACCGGACAAGTATCCGGCAGTCATAAAGAGTATACGCGATGAGGGAAATCCGGCAAAGAGCATCTTTATAATACAGTGCAGCGCGTTCAACTACGATCTCGTGCAGCACAGAGTAGAAGATGCAGAGATAATAAAGGGCGAATCAAGCGGACTTAAAGTACCGCGTGACGCTATTCGTTTTGCAGATGTGACAGATACGGTCACAGACGAGAACGGAGAAGAAAAGTCAGTTACAGTCAGATCGAAGGGCGTATATGTGCTGAAGGGAGAACAGGCTGATTTCAAGAAGATAGATGTATGCTTCGAGGGCAGCGATTACGTTCTTTCCGCAGTTCATGAGAACGACCCTGAGTATCTTGCACTGTACGACAACATATTGATCGAAGGTGTTGAGTAAGGTGGAAACGGATCTCAGTTATGTAAGCGAAAACCTGAGGATCATCCGCGAAAGGACCGCAGAAGCTGCGGATAAGTACCGCGGAGGCGTTCAGCCGAGGATAATGGCTGTAACCAAAACTGTCCCGCCAGAGACAGTGAATTTCGCCATAAGTCAGGGGATAGACCTGATGGGCGAAAACCGCGTACAGGAGTTTCTTTCCAAACAGGAGGCTTATGACAGATCGGCAGAGATACATTTCATAGGCCATCTTCAGACAAATAAAGTGAAATATATCATCGGTGCGATGAGTATGATACAGTCGGTGGACAGCCTGAAACTTGGACAGGAGATAAGCCGTCATGCCGTAGCTGCCGGTAAGGTAATGGACATACTGTGCGAAGTGAATATCGGCGGAGAGGACTCCAAAAGCGGAGTAGCTCCGGACCAGCTCCGCAGCCTTATCAGTCAGCTCACCCCCCTTGAGGGCATTCGCATAAAGGGATTGATGACGATCCCGCCTCCATCTGAGAGCGATATATTCCTCGGAAGAATGGAGGAGCTTTTCAATAAACTGAAAGATGAGAAAATCCCGGGCATCTCGATGGACGAGCTGTCAATGGGTATGACTCATGACTACGCCGAGGCAGTAAAGCACGGTTCGACCATCATAAGGATAGGAACGGGACTGTTCGGCGCAAGAAACTACGCAAACAAGTAAGATAACCACCCGAATCGCTGCACAGCCGTCCGCATGGGCTTGCAGTGTCTCCGGAGAGATCCGGCATGAATCATATTATGCGGGGAATGGAGTTCATTACTATGAAATTATTTGACAAGGTACAGGATTTCTTCTTTGCTGCTGAAGACGACGATACGGACTACAACGATGCTCCTGTCCGCAGCAGTGACAGAGCAGAAAGAGTAGAACAGCGCCAGGCAGCATATGCAGCTTCACAGTCAGGCGGCATGGGCATGGGAATGCCGGAGCGTGAAGAGCAGATGGCAGAGCCTAACAGAAGGAACAAGGTCGTAAATATCCAGACAACAGCACAGCTTCAGGTAGTCCTTGTAAAGCCCTCAGCATTCACAGATGCAAAGCAGATAGCAGACCACCTCATAGCAAAGAAGACAGTAGTACTCAATCTTGAGACAGCATCACCTGAGAACAAGAGAAGGATCATTGATTTCCTCGTAGGCGTTGCATATGCTAACGGCGGAAGCCTCAAGCCGGTTGCGAACCTCACCTATATCATCACACCATACAACGTTGGCTTCATAGGAGAAGACCTGGTGGGGGAACTTGAAAACAACGGCGTCTTCATCTGATGAACGATACCGTTGATAAGCTTTTTACAGCAAGACTGAGCGACCTTCTCTCACGGAGTGAGAGAGACTGCTGCCCTGTGTTCTCACAGTTCCTTGACGAGCGTCAGTGCGCAGCGGCAGAGCAGTGGTGCGCGTTCAATGCCGGAGAAAGCGGCTACGCCCTGTGGGGCGGATTTGAAGGAGCCAGGCGCAGGATGCTTGCTGTGTTTCCGGAATACTGCCGGGACGGGCTGTACGACAGCTTTCCGATGGTCTGTCTGTCATTCTCCTTCCGGAAGGAGGATACACTCACCCACAGGGACTTCTTAGGCTCGTTTATGGCTCTCCAGCTAAAACGTGAGGTCATCGGCGATATTATCATAGACGAGGGCAATGCGCAGGCCTTTGTCACCGACGTAGCCGCAAGGGACATCAAGTCAACGGTATCCAGGATCGGCAGAGTCGGGGTCAGGATCACCGACGACCGTCCATTTGAAATGGAGATCAGGCAGGAATTCAAGGATATAAGCGGAACAGTCGCATCATTGCGGCTTGACTGTGTTGTGAGCCTTGCTGCCAACGTCAGCCGTGAAAACGCTGCACGGCTCATACGCTCAGAGAAGGTGGACATAGACCATTTCACAGTGACCTCGGTATCCCATGAGGTCAGTGAAGGGAGTGTGCTGTCCATACGCGGAAGCGGAAGATATATCCTATCTGGTATAAACGGCTCAACGAAAAAAGGCCGCATACACATAAAACTGCAAAAATATATATAGAGGTGAATAAATTATGATAACTGCAAAGGACGTAAGAAACAAGAGATTTGAAAAGGCTGCATTCGGCTATAAGCAGGAAGAGATCGATGAGTTCCTTTCACAGCTCGAGGCAGAGCTTGACGAGATGGAGAGAGACCGCATCGAGGCAAATAATAAGATACAGATACTCGCTGACAAGGTGAGAGAATATATGAAGGACGAGGATGCTCTGAAGGACGCACTTCTTGGTGCACAGAAGCAGGGACATCAGGTCATTGATGAAGCAAACGAGAAGGCAAAGCAGATCCTTGCTGAGGCACAGGCAAAGGCAGATCAGCTGGAGGACGAGGCAGTCCGTCAGCACGCAGAGGCAATGGAGAAGAACCGTGCAGAGATCGCGAAGGAGAAATCCGCACTCATCGAGGCACAGCAGCAGGTCGCAGACTTCAAGAAGAGCCTGTTTGATATGTACAAGAGCCATCTTGAGCTGATCTCATCAATGCCTGAGACCTTCGAGGAAGCAACAGGGATCGAGATAGAGCAGGAAACAGCCGAGGAGATCGCAGCTGCAGTAGCAGCTGAGGAAGCAGCAGCGGCTGCATCTGATATTCAGGAATGATGACCGCGGGAGGCAGCAGCCTCCCTTGAATATCCCGGTACAGCGCCGGATAACGAAATGATTGAAAGGAGGATCCTTCACAAAGACGTGAGGGGTCAAAGGTACAATGGCACAGGATTATAATACAACCCTTAATTTACCGGTAACAGAATTCCCGATGCGCGGAAATCTGCCGAAGAGAGAGCCTGAAACTCTGGAAAAATGGGAGAGCGGAAGACTCTATTACAAGATGATCGAAAAGAATCAGGGCAAGCCGTCCTTTATTCTCCACGACGGTCCTCCGTATGCTAACGGTGAGATACACCTTGGTACAGCTCTGAACAAGACACTGAAGGACTTCATCGTGAAGTATAAGAATATGAGCGGCTTCTGTGCGCCATATGTACCCGGCTGGGACACCCACGGACTCCCGATCGAGCTGAAGGCAATGAAGGCGATCGGCGTCAAGGACGGAGCGATCCCGCCCACAGAGCTGAGAAAGCACTGCCATGACTACGCAATGACACACGTACAGAACCAGATGAAGCAGTTCAAGAGACTGGGCTCACTGGGCGATTACGACTACCCTTACCTCACCCTCCGTCACGAGTATGAGGCAAGACAGGTAGAGGTATTCGGAGCAATGGCAAAGAAGGGCTATATGTACAAGGGACTGAAGCCGGTTTACTGGTGTCCTGACTGTAATACTGCCCTTGCAGAGGCAGAGATCGAGTACTCCAATGATCCGTGCCACTCAATCTATGTAAAGTTCAACGTGACCGATGATAAGGGCATCTTCACAGGTGCAGGCTACGACCTTTCCAAGGTATACTTCGTTATCTGGACAACAACCACATGGACAATTCCCGGAAACCTGGCGATCTGCTTAGGACCGGAGTACAACTACACCCTCGTACACGTAGGCGATGAGTACTACGTAATGGCAGAGGAGCTTGTAAGAACGACAATGGAGACAGCTGGTATCACAGAGTATACCACAGAGGGCATCTTCACAGGCGCCGAGCTTGAGGGCATGAAGACAAAGCACCCGCTCTACGACCGTCCGTCACCGATCATTGTCGGCGACCACGTAACACTTGAATCCGGTACCGGATGCGTACATACAGCTCCGGGCTACGGTGTAGAGGACTTTGAGGTGTGCAAGAACTATGACGACATCGGTATCATCGTATGCGTTGACGCCAAGGGCAGACAGACTGCTGAGGCAGGCGAATTCGAGGGAATGGATACTGATACGGCAAATAAGGCTGTCGCAGCGAAGCTGGAGGAAGTCGGCGCACTGCTGGCAATTCAGAAGATCGTCCACCAGTATCCGCACTGCTGGAGATGCAACAGTCCGATCATCTACCGTGCAACAGAGCAGTGGTTCTGTTCAGTAAACGGCTTCAAGGACGAGGCTATCAAGGCGATCGAGAACGTAAAGTGGATCCCTGAGTGGGGCGAGGACCGCATCAAGGGCATGGTACGCGACAGAAGTGACTGGTGTATCTCCCGTCAGAGAACATGGGGCGTACCGATACCTGTTATCTACTGTAAGGACTGCGGAAAGCCGATATATAATGACGAGACTATCAAGGCTATCTCAGACCTCTTCCGTGCAGAGGGAAGCGATGCATGGTGGACAAAGGAGCCTGAGGAGTTCATACCTGCAAGCGTAAAGTGTGACTGCGGATGCAATAAGTTCACAAAGGAATACGACATCATGGACGTATGGTTCGACAGCGGAGTATCACACACAGCAGTAATGGACGAGTTTGACAGCCTCACATGGCCGGCAGACCTCTACCTTGAGGGCGCAGACCAGTACCGCGGCTGGTTCCAGTCATCACTTCTCACATCAGTAGTATACAAGGGAAAAGCTCCATATAAGGCAGTCTGCACACACGGCTGGGTAGTAGACGGTGAAGGCAAGACCATGCACAAGTCACTGGGCAACGGTATTGCACCCAGCGAGATAACCGACCAGTACGGAGCAGATATACTTCGTCTGTGGGTAGCATCATCAGACTATCACAGCGACATCAGAATAAGCAAGCCTATCCTTACACAGCTTTCTGATGCATACAAGAAGATAAGAAATACCGCACGTTTCATACTGGGCAACCTTGGAAACGGTGCAGGCTTTGATCCTGACAAGGACAGCGTGACCGATGACAAGCTCACAGAGCTTGACAAGTGGGCAATGATGAAGCTGGATAAGCTCATTGACGACGTAAAGAAGGGATATGAGGAGTACGACTTCCACATTGCATTCCATGCTATCCATAACTTCTGCGTAGTTGATATGTCCAACTTCTATCTGGATATAATCAAGGACAGACTTTACTGCGAGAAGGAGACATCTGAGCTCCGCCGTGCAGCACAGACAGCGATGTACCGCATACTCAGCGCACTTGCAAGACTTGCGGCACCTATCATATCCTTCACAGCAGAGGAGATCTGGCAGTTCATGCCGCACACCTCAGCTGATGACAAGGAGAGCGTATTCCTCAATCAGATGCCAGAGAAGTCCGGCATTGACTACAGCGCAGAGTTTGTTGACAAGTGGAACTTCATCTACAACACACGTCTGGGCGTAAACAAGGTGCTTGAGGAGGCAAGAAATGCCAAGACTATCGGTAAGTCTCTTGAGGCGAAGATAGTTATCAAGAGCAGTGATGCAGACTACGACAGATTCGTATCTCTGGCAGACCACCTGAAGGATATTCTTATCGTATCAGGCGTAGAGGTAGAGAAGTCCGGCGCAGCTGAGACTGCATTTGAGGTAGCACAGGCTGAGGGGGAGAAGTGTGAGCGTTGCTGGTGCTATTCCAAGACAGTTGGCACACACGCAGCACATCCGACACTTTGCGAGAGATGTGCAATAGCAGTAGAAGCATAATATTAGAACTATATTGCCTGCTGGCAGAATTGTCAGCAGGCGTATTATTTGAAAGGATAAATTATGGCAGTGATCCTCATAATAATGATCGCGCTGCTGGTAGGAGCGGATCAGCTGGTGAAGTACTGGTGTGTCAATGAGCTGAAGCCGGTGGGAACGATGGACTTTATCCACATTGGCAGCTTCAAGGTATTTGACCTGACATACCTTGAGAACAGGGGAGCGATATTCGGAAGCATGGCAGGACAGCGATGGTTTCTGATAGGCTTCACGTCGGTAGTGATAGTAGCCGGATTAGTGGCGATGCTGCTGACAGTGAAGAAGTCGAAGTATATATCCTTCACGCTGGGACTGTTCACCGCAGGCGGCATCGGCAATCTGATCGACCGCGCACGGCTTGGGTATGTGGTAGATATGTTTGAGCTTAAACTATTCAGATTTGCCATATTCAACGTAGCGGACATATGCGTAACGGTAGCGTTCGTGCTGGCGATCATCTATTTCCTCATGGACGCAAAGAAGGACAGGGAAAAGAAAAAGGCGGAGAGCAATGAGTGAGACTGTAGAACTTACCGCACCGGCGGAGTCCGCAGGAGCGCGGATAGACAAGTATATTTCGGACAATATTGCTGAGCTGACACGCTCCGCAGTACAAGGACTCATCGCCGGCGGGAACGTCCTGACAGACGGCAGACCGGTCAGCAAGAATTACAAGCTGCGCGGCGGAGAGACTATAACGGTAGAGCTGCCGGAGCCGCAGCCGATGGACGCAGAACCGGAGGACATACCGCTGGACATAGTATACGAGGATGCGGACCTGCTGGTAGTCAACAAGCCGAAGGGAATGGTAGTCCACCCTGCACACGGCAACTACACGGGAACGCTGGTCAACGCGCTATTGCACCACTGCGGCGATAGTCTATCGGGGATAAACGGCGTGATACGACCGGGCATAGTCCACCGCATCGACAAGAATACCAGCGGACTGCTGATCGTAGCGAAGAATGACAGTTCGCACCTGCATCTTGCGGAGCAGATAAAGGTACACAGCTTCACTCGCGAGTACGAAGCGGTAGCAACGGGACACTTCCGTGAGACCGAGGGGACGATCGATGCACCCATAGGCAGGCACAAGACAGACCGGAAGAAGATGTGCGTAACGCAGGAGAATTCGCGCAATGCCGTGACGCACTACACAGTGCTGAAGCAGTATGCCGGTTATGCTCATGTGAGGCTGCGGCTGGAGACGGGACGCACCCACCAGATACGAGTGCATCTGGCGTATATCGGGCATCCGGTACTGGGCGACGATGTATATGGGAAGCCGTACAAGGGCATAGAGGGACAGTGTCTTCATGCGCGGAAAATAGGCTTTATCCACCCGTCCACGGGGGAGTATATGGAGTTCACCAGTGAGCTTCCGGACTACTTCAGAACGGTGCTGAACAAGCTGGAAAGAATGGGCTGAACGGCCATGAGAGGTGTAAACATTGTTTGAAGATATAAAAAAGGTGATACTGCTCAGTGATATGGACGGAACGCTTCTTAACTCAAAGAAGGAGATAACCGAAAAGGACAGGGCAGCCATCAGGCGCTTTACAGAGCTGGGCGGACACTTCACAGTAGCAACTGGACGAACCATACAGTCCTTTACGCAATATTGTGCGATGCTGGACATAAAAAAGCCGGTCATCATGTACAACGGAGCAGCTATCCATGATTATGTCAGCGGAAAAACTCTGTACACTCACCCACTGCCGCCGGAGTGCAGGGAGATGGCGCTGGAGATAATGCGTTGTATGCCGGAATCCGGAGGAGAGGTACTGAAAGCTGACGGTACATATGTGTTCAGCAACACAGAGTATCAGCAGCTCCATACGAGGCTGTGCAATATAGTACCGAATTACGTGGAACTGGCAGACATAGAGGAAGGCGGCTGGCTGAAGGTACTGTTTGCGCTTGCGCCGGAGGAAGTGGAGCACATGGCGATACTGGTACACGAGCTTGGCTTTGACAAGAAGGCAGAATTCGTGAAGTCCGCGGACATATTCCTTGAGATGCTGCCGCTGGGAGTCAGCAAAGGCTCAGCGCTGGAGGAATACAGGAAGCTGCCGGGTATGGAGGGATATACCTTCGTAGCAGTGGGAGACTTCAACAACGACCTTGAAATGATAAAGGCAGCCGATTTCGGCGCTTGTCCGTCCAATGCTGAGGAGATAGTGAAGGAGTCAGCAGACCTGATACTTTCCCATTCCTGCGACGACGGAGCAGTAGCGGAGCTTATTGACTTTATCATACAGAGGTGCAGCTGAATCAGTAATTTTGACAATCCGCAAAAAATGTATTGCAATAATGCACTTTTTGCGGTATAATTAATTCTGGGTATTGCCCATAGGCAAAATATAGTATGCGGCATATGCCGTTTAATAAACAGGAGCGCTCATTCACAGAGCCGCTTCAATAAAACTGGAGGTTATTATGGACGCAGCAACAAAAAAGAAATTGCAGCAGATCGCCTGCAAAGTAAGAATGGGCGTTATCGAAGGCACTTATAACGCTAAATCAGGTCATCCCGGCGGATCGCTCTCCATCAGTGATACACTTACATACCTGTATTTCAACAAGATGAATGTTGACCCTTCAAAGGCAGAGGACCCAGACAGAGACCGTCTCGTACTTTCAAAGGGACACACAGCTCCTGCACTGTACTCAGTACTGGCACAGAAGGGTTATTTCAGCACTGAGGAGCTGAAGTCACTCCGTCACATCGGAGCACTCCTTCAGGGTCACCCATGTATCCATATCCCGGGCGTGGATATGTCCAGCGGTTCACTTGGACAGGGAATCTCCGCAGCAGCAGGTATGGCACTGGCAGGCAAGATAAACAACAAGAGCTATAAGGTATACGCTATCCTCGGCGACGGTGAGATCGAAGAGGGACAGGTATGGGAGGCAGCAATGTTCTCCGCACACTATAAGCTCGATAACCTCGTAGCTATCGTAGATAATAACGGACTCCAGATCGACGGACCAATCACAGAGGTATGTTCTCCTGAGCCTATCACAGACAAGTTCGCAGCATTCGGCTGGCATGTCATTACTATGGACGCTCACGACTTCGACAGCATTGACGCTGCATTCGCAGAGGCAGCAAAGGTAACAGGCAAGCCTGTAGCAATAATCCAGAAGTCTGTAAAGGGCAAGGGCGTATCATTCATGGAAAACCAGGTAGGCTGGCACGGAACAGCGCCTAACAAGGAGCAGTACGAACAGGCTATGTCAGAGCTGAATGCGCAGTTAAAGGAATTGGAGGACTAATATCATGGCAGATGTAATCAAAAAGGCTACCAGAGAAAGCTACGGCGAAGCACTCAAGGAGCTTGCTGAGGAATATAAGGACTTAGTAGTTCTCGACGCAGACCTTGCTGCCGCTACTAAGACAGGCATTTTCAAGAAGGCATATCCGGACCGTTTCTTCGACTGCGGTATCGCAGAGGCAAACATGATGGGCGTAGCAGCAGGACTTGCAACAGCAGGCAAGATCCCGTTCGCAAGCACATTCGCAATGTTTGCAGCAGGCCGTGCATTTGAGATCGTAAGGAACTCCATCGGCTATCCCCACCTCAACGTAAAGATCGGCGCAACACACGCTGGTATCTCAGTTGGAGAGGACGGTGCAACACACCAGTGCAATGAGGACATCGCACTTATGCGTACTATCCCGGGCATGACTATCATCAACCCCTGCGACGACGTAGAGGCTAAGGCAGCAGTAAGAGCTGCACTGGACTTCAATGGTCCTGTATATATGCGTTTCGGCCGTCTTGCAGTACCGGTAATAAACGATGCAGCAAGCTACAAGTTTGAGCTTGGCAAGGGCGTAACCATGAAGGACGGTAAGGACGTAACGATCGTAGCTACAGGTCTTATGGTAAATGAGGCTCTTGAGGCTGCAAAGACACTGGAGGCTGAGGGTATTTCCGCAAGAGTAGTGAATATCCACACTATCAAGCCTCTGGATAAGGAGCTTATCTGCAAGTGCGCTAAGGAAACAGGCCTTATCGTAACTGCTGAGGAGCACAGCATAATCGGCGGACTTGGCTCAGCTGTTGCTGAGGCAGTAACAGAGTGCTGCCCTGTTAAGGTCGTAAAAATCGGCGTAAACGATGAATTCGGCCACTCCGGTCCGGCTGTTGAACTGCTGAAGGAATTCGGTCTGAGCGCTGAAAATATCGCTAAGACAGTTAAGGAAGCAGTTAAGAATAAGTAATTTGCTGCTGATAAAGGGCAGTCCTTTGGGACTGCCTTTTTTGTTGGACAGATGAATGCATTTATGAATTGCGGTAAAATCATGTAACTAATATGTAGTGCAAAGCGTTAAAACAGTTTCAGTTGTTTCACTGTTTTATCACCATTCTTTCAGAATACTGTCACATATGGGAAGCCGTTTTGGTTTCTGCCGCTAATTAATATGTCAGATCAAGTCTATACGTGTATTGGCAGAGGTGGGAACTCCGGAGGCGGCTCTAAAGGCGGCGGATAATCAGCGGAAAAGTTTGACAAATCTGAGAAAGATGATATAATTAAACCGGAAGATGTATCTGCAACTGGTTAAAATGAGCACAGAGTCAAAGGCTTTCCCAGTAAGCAGAAGCTTAATAACCACTGGCAGAATGGCAGAACACACGCTGATGAATACAAGGATGACGGTATAACAACCAAAGAGCAGTACGAAAAACGTGGTGTTGAACTTGCAGAAAGTGCTGCCGACGGAAAGAAGATCTTAGGCTATAAGACAAAAGAAGGATATATCTGCCGTTATGAT